>CAZACG010000206.1:0-3662 GCA_964483645.1 uncultured Oscillospiraceae bacterium
GAGCGCCTATATCCGTGACATCATGGACACCAACATCGTCTTTGCGCATACCACGGACGATCAGGAAGCCATCGCGGAGGATTTTTCGCGTTACGATTTGACCTCCATTGCTGTCTGCGATAAAGAAAGCCGACTGGTGGGCATCATCACCATTGACGACGTGGTTGACGTCATTCAGGAAGAGAATACCGAGGATATCAAGAAGATGGCCGCGATTATCCCCAGCGACGAGGAGTATATGAAAACCTCGGTGCTGCATCTTGTGGCGCATCGTCTGCCATGGCTGATGATTATGATGCTTTCCGCTACGCTGTCCTCTACGATTATTACGCACTTTGAATCGGTGCTGGCCGGCGCGGTTGTGCTGACGGCGTTCATCCCGATGCTCACGGGCTCCGCGGGCAACTCCGGCAGCCAGACCTCGGTCACCATCATCCGCAACATGTCGCTGGGCGAGGTCGAGCTTTCCGACTGGTTGAGCGTGCTGTGGAAGGAAGTGCGCGTGGCACTGGTATCCGGAACAGCGCTGGCGGCGGTCAATTTTGTCCGCATGATCCTCTTCTCCGGTACGGGGGTCATGATTGCGGGCGTGGTGTCCGTGACGCTGCTGTGCGCCATTGTGCTTGCGGCTTCGGTCGGCTGCATTCTGCCGATGGGCGCCAAGCGGCTCGGCTTTGACCCGGCGGTTATGGCCAGCCCGATGATTACCACCATTGTGGACTGCTGCGCGCTGCTGATCTATTTTATGATTGCAACGCTGATGATGGGTCTGTAATACTGTTCTCAGATTCAAACGATCCATAAGCGCGAAGCGAATATGGGGGCAAGGTGCGAAGTCACTTGGCAGGTCGGGGATGGCAGTGGTCATGATGCAATCCCTTTCGCTGTTGCGCCGGAGCTTGCACCATGGTATAATAATGGTGCATCCGGCTTCGTGGTGGTTGCTGGTGCATGCGGGTTCGTGCTGGTTACACGGCCCGCGATTTTACTTCTGGCCGCTGGTTACGGCTTTCAGATAGTATCGGATCGCGTCTTTGATCAAACCTTGCTTCGATGGGGCGGCATCCAGCGCGGCGAGTATATCCGCGTCGGTGTTATGGTTGAGCTTGAGATTGATTCTTGTACAATGCTCAGCGTCCCAACGATCCTGCGCCGCATATTTCTTTTTGTTTTCTATTGCTTTTCGCCTCCTTGTCTGCTATAATTGAGGCACGGCGCAGGCTTTAGTTGTGTTTAGCCCTGCGAAGCATTCTGCTCATGATCTTGTCCATCATGGGCAGCTTTTTTCTTTCTCAGATCTTTCAGGATCGGATACAGTGTGTTGATCACTGAACAGATGATCTTGATTGCTTCTGTGATCTTCCGCATAGGCTTTCACCTCCTTCCTGCTTGCTGTGTGTTCGCAGGGATTCCGTGTAAAGCCTAACGCCGTGCCATCAAGGGCTTTCGCCGCTCGAAATGTTCATGATAGCACGCGCAATTCTTTATGCCAACCTGTTTTTACAAATGGATACAGATTTTTTTGAGCCGTGGCAATCGCTGCGGCTTTTTTGCGGCGGCGAGAGACAAAAAAGAAGCTGTCAAGCGAAGGATGAACATTGCAAAAAGCAATTGATGAAGAATAAGGGGCGCTCTCGAGCTTGCTGCCTCCCCAACGCCCCGCACCAAAGGTTACGTCTTTGCAGGACATGTTCGGATTCTTCGTTTGATAGCCCCTTGGGTGATAACGTACAGGAAGCCGCTTCACGAAGAAAGAGCGTCCCGGAAGAGAGACGCTCTTTTTGCCTTGGCTCTGTGCATCGAAAAGACGGATGGAACGAAATCGGAAAAGGATCAGGTTTCGCTGTAAAGCACCTTGGTCGGCTGAGCCGTGCCGTTGATGAACACGTGCAGGACATTAGTGCTGATTTCAAAGCAGCTGCCGTCCATCACCACGATATCCGCATCCTTGCCGACTTCAAGCGAGCCGACGCGGTCTTCAATGCCTGCGTGTTTGGCGGGATGAATGGTGATGGCCTGAAGTGCATGGAAGGGATCCATGCCCGCATGTACGGCGAGGCCTGCGCAAAGCGGCAGATATTTGAGCGGAGTGACAGGCGCGTCGGTGATGATGGATACCTGACAGCCGGCCTTGTCAAGGATTGCGGGGGTTTCCCATGTCTTCTTGCGCAGCTCAAATTTGCTGGCGTTTCCGAATGTCGGGCCGACAGCCATGGGCAGATGCTCCTTGGCCAGCAGATCGGCGACCAGATGGCCTTCCGTGCAATGCTCCAGCGTCAGCTTTACGCCGAATTCCTTGGCGATACGGATGGCAGTGAACATGTCGTCGGCCTGATGCGCGTGTGCTTTGAGCGGAATTTCACCGCGAATAACGGGCAGCATGGCGTTGAGCTTCATGTCAAAGGGCGGAAGATTGCTCTCGTCGTCGCCTGCGGCGCGGATTTTGCGGTCGTACTCGCGCGCTTTAAAGAGCATCTCGCGCAGCTTGGCGGCGGTGGACATGCGCGAAGAATTGCCCTTGTCCCGGTAGCAGCGCTTCGGGTTTTCGCCGAACGCGCACTTCATGGCGACCTCGGCCTTCACCAGCATATCCTCGACGCGGCGGCCGCAGGTTTTAATCGCCGCAAATGTACCGCCGAGCACGTTGGAGCTTCCCGGTCCGGTGCACACGCAGGTTACGCCGGCGGCAGCAGCTTCGGCAAAGGCATAGTCGCCCGGTTTGATACCGTCCACGGCGCGTAGCTGAGGGGTGAGGATATCGCCGTATTCGTTGTAGTCCTGTCCCTCATAGCCGATACCGTAGCCGTCCAGACCGATGTGACCGTGTGCTTCGACAAAGCCGGGGTAGACGTGGAGTCCGCTGACGTTGATGATCTCGCAGCCCTCGGGTGCGCACAGATCTTGGCCGATGGCGGCGATTTTTCCGTCCAGACACAGGATATCAGCGGTATATGGCGTTGGGTTGACCGCGTCGCGCAGGACGCCGCCGCGAAGAAGCAGAGCGTTCATGTGAATACCTCCCGATTGTTTGCTGAAATAGTATGTTGATGATCTATTTCATTATACGTCCTCATGCGCGGGGAATCAAGGCGCAAGGGATGCCGCGCATGAAGAAGATCTTGACGGTGTATGGCGCTGATTGTGAATAAAATGGATGAAATGATGCATAAACAATGCAAATGGTGATGATAATAATGCTAAAATGAGCAGAAAAAGAAAAATAATTAAAAATGCCTTGCAAAATCGACGTAAATCGCATATAATATCAGTATCAGGAAATCTTGGATGAATCGCATTCATTTTCATATGCAAGGAGGCTTATTCCATGTCTTACGTAGATGAGGTCTATGACCGCGTTGTCCGTGATAATCCCAGTCAGCCGGAGTTTCATCAGGCTGTTCGTGAGGTTTTGGATTCCCTGCGTCCCGTCGTAGAGCGCAACGAGGAGAAGTATCGCCGCGAGGCGCTGCTTGAGCGCATCACGATGCCGGAGCGCCAGCTGCTCTTCCGTGTGCCGTGGGTGGATGACAAGGGACGGGTTCAGGTGAACAATGCGTTCCGCGTGCAGTTCAACAGCGCGATCGGCCCGTACAAGGGCGGTCTGCGCCTGCATCCGAGCGTCAATCTGGGCATCATCAAGTTTCTCGGCTTTGAGCAGGTTT
>CAZACG010000207.1:0-3657 GCA_964483645.1 uncultured Oscillospiraceae bacterium
TTGTCCATGATTGTCTCCTTGTCGGAAAGCGGCGAATGCGCTATAATGAATATTTGTCAGATTGATTTTACTGGATAGAGAGGATTTTGTAAAGGCATGCGAATGACACTTTGTCCGCTGTTTTCAGGCTCGTCCGGCAACAGCGTCTATGTTTCCTTCGGCGGCGTCAGGCTGCTGGTGGACGCGGGCATGAGCGCGGCGCGTATTGAGGGCCAGCTGCGGGAGATTGGCGCGGACATGGAAGAGATCGATGCGATTCTGGTGACGCATGAGCATATTGATCATGTGCGCGGGCTCGGCGTGCTCGCGCGCAGGCACCATCTGCCTATCTACGCCAGCGAGGGGACGTGGAACGGCATTTTGCAAAAGGAAAACGGCATTCCGCTTTCCTGTATGCACACGCTTTGCGCCGGGCAGGATTTTTATATCGGAAAGGTCAACGTGCATCCCTTCCCGATTCCCCATGACGCGCTGGAGCCTGTGGGCTATCGCTTGGAATGCCATGGACTGAGCTGCGGCGTGGCAACGGATATAGGGCATATCGACAGAACGTGGATGGACGCCGTGCTCGGATGTCGGGCGCTGGTGCTGGAGGCCAATCATGATGTGGAGATGGTCGAGCGCGGCCCGTATCCCATGCGTCTGAAAAAGCGGATTTTGAGCAGACACGGACATCTGAACAACGCGGACTGCGCCAAGGCGCTGCTGGAACTGGCGTCAAACGGCACGCAGGCCGTTTATCTGGCGCATCTTTCCGCTGACAATAATTTACCGGAATTGGCATATAATACGGTATGCGGAGCGCTCGCGGAGGCCGGCTTCCTTGTCGGCTCTGAAATCCGCGTGGCCGTCGCTCGGCGCGACCGCGTGTCGGATATGCTGATCCTGTCGGATCAAGCGGAATTGTGAGAGATTGGGAGGATGCGTCTGTGCGTACAAAGCTGTCGCTTGAACTGAGTGAGGATACCGCCGCTGCGCTTGAGGTGCTGTGCGAATTCACGGGATTTCCGCGCGAGTATGCGGCGCAGTACGCCGTGCGTCTGGTGAGCGCGTGCATCAGGGAGGGGCTCATTGAGGATACGCCGCGCGGCGCATGGCCCGAGGAGGCGCGGCCGCTTTACGATACGGACGACGGGAAAAAGGTGCTCTCCTTCCCCGGCGGAAAATAATGGAAGGTCGGCGCGGGGACGTTCTCGGCGAAGCTGAGAAAGGTGCGACGCATAATTTGCTCGGTTTTTGCGCATCCTGCTCCTTGCAGAAAGGAGTGGATCTCATGGATCGTCTGTCTCTGGCGCTGGTGATTATCGGCGCGATCAACTGGGGACTCGTCGGACTGTTTCAGTTTGACCTGATTGCCTTCCTTTTCGGCGGTCAGGCTGCGCTGATTTCACGCGTGCTCTACACCATTGTGGGCGCGGCGGGCCTTTGGAGCATTTCTCTGCTGTTTACCAGTCGTGAAAGCCGTGCCGCCGCAGGCGCCGCGCGCATCGACGGCGCAGGCGCATAACAGAAAGAATTCATCCATCTGCCCCGCAGCGGAGGCAAGCTCTGCTGCGGGGTAAAATTTTGCAGAAATAACATTCGAATGCCCCTGTCATATCGGAATCGAATGGTGTATAATAGAAACATATCATGCGATGGATGGGAGGGAAGCGACGTGAACGCGATAGGCGAGCAGGTTTCCGCCATTGTGTGGAATATCCTCAATCGACCGCGTCTGATTGATTTTATCGACGTGCTGCTTTTGACCTTCATCATCTATCAGCTGCTTGTGCATGTGCGCCAGACGCGCGTTTCTCAGACGCTTAAAGGTATCGTGATCATGATTGCCGCGACATGGCTGAGCGATGTGCTGGGTATGCGCACCATTCATGCGCTTCTTTCGTGGCTGATCAATGCGGGGCCGGTGCTGCTGATCGTGCTCTTTCAGCCTGAAATTCGGCGCATTCTGGAGGAACTGGGCAACAACAGCGTCTTTGATCCTGCCGTACGCATTGCGCAGGTGGACAATACGGAGCTGATTATCGACGAAATGATTCTCGCGCTTGAGCATATGGCGCGTCGGCGTGTCGGCGCGCTGATTGTCATCGAGCGCAAGACCCGCTTGAACGATGTGATTGCCACCGGCACGCGCGTGGACGGCATGATCTCCCAGCCGCTCATTGAGAATATCTTTGAACCGAATACGCCGCTGCATGACGGCGCGGTGGTGGTGCGTGCGGAGCGCGTTGTGGCGGCCGCCTGCCTGTTGAATTTGTCCGATACCACCGGCGTGGGGCGGGATCTGGGTACGCGCCATCGCGCGGGTCTTGGCATGAGCGAGGTGTCCGATGCGACGGTCTTCATCGTGTCCGAGGAAACGGGTATTATCTCCATGGCCGAGGGCGGAAAGCTGACCCGCCATCTGGACGAGGCATCTTTGCGCCGTATCCTGCATGGTATTTATGACAAGGAGGAAAAGGACAGCCGCCTGAGCACGCTGGGCAATCTGAGCACGCTGCGCGCGCCCCTGCTCCATCTCAGGCAAAGGAGGAAGGACGCGCATGATGAACAGCAGACCCAGCAGGAAGAATAAGCCGCATCGGGGCCCGTTCACGGGGCTGCGCAAGGGTGTGGAGCGTATCGTTTCCAGCAAGCGCTTTCTGCTGCTGGCTTCGCTTCTTGCGGCGATGATCACATGGGCCGCGCTTGTCGCCTCCGACGGAACGCTTACGCGTGAAAAGGTATTTCAGAATGTGTCCGTCAGCGTGACGGGCGAAGCTACGCTCAAGAGCCGCGGCTATATTGTCATGGATGATCTGGACGAGCTGCTCTCCGGGGTGAAGATGACGGTGGAGGTCGCCCAGCAGAACTATAACCGCGCCAGCGGAACGGCCTACGGTCCGCATCTGGATCTGACGGATATAACGGGCGTGGGCGAAAACGAGCTGGCCGTCAGCTTTTCCTCTCAGCTTTACGGCCCCGTGGTTTCCTGCGATCCTGCCAGCGTGGTCGTGCAGGTGGAGCGCTACATCACCCGCCGTGTGCCTGTGACGCTTGAAGTTGTGGGCGACGCGCCTGCCGGATATTTTCTAGATTCGGCAAAGACCGATCCGACCATGCTCTCCGTTTCAGGCCCGCAGTCGCTGGTTTCCTCCGTCACCTGCGCCGTGGCGACGCTGGACGCGTCTTTGCTGACGGGCGATCGGCTGTCGGATAAATCGGCCGTTGACGTCGTGCTGCAAAGCGGCTCCGGCGTGACCATTGAATCTGAAAAGATTGAAATCACCAATCAGACGGTGCTCACCGATTCCGTCGTGGTTGAAACCGAGCTGCTGCCCGTCAAGCGAGTGCCGTTTGCGACGGAGAATTTCGTGATCGGAACGCCCGAGGAGGGCTGGGAGTTGGATAGCGTTGAGGTTGGCTCAGACGCGCTTTCCGTTGCTGCCAAGCAGGAAATTCTGGATGCCATCGAGTTCATTACGACCGATCAGCCGCTGGATATCGAGGGCGCGAGCGGGGATGTGACGGGCGTCGTGCGTATCCGCAAGCCCTCCGGCACGGAGAATACGCTTCCCTCCGAGGTGACGGTGACCGCAAGGCTTCGGGAGAAGGAAATCGAGCGCACGCTGCGCAGCGTGCGGGTGGAAATCGAAGGACTGGGCAACGGGCTGAATG
>CAZACG010000208.1:0-3645 GCA_964483645.1 uncultured Oscillospiraceae bacterium
CCTGAAAATGTGGATTCCCGAAGTGATTGAGGCATACGGATTGGCAGAGCTGATCGATTATAGCTCTTCCTTTCAGGTTATCTGGATGGTCATTGCCGGTTACGCGAACGAGGCGTATGCCGATTTGATTGCGACGCCATGGCTGGTTCCGTTTGTGCGCCTGTTTGCGTATACGGCGTTAGTGAATCTGAACCTCGCAGTGTTCAATCTGCTGCCGCTTCCGCCGCTGGACGGCTATCATGTGGCCAACGACCTGATCTTCAAAGGCCGTTTCCATCTTTCGCAGCAGGCGTTTAGGATTGCGATGCTCATTGTGCTCGTGCTCTCTGCACAAGGCTTTTTGGGCGACATCATCGGCGCGGTCGTCGAGCCTGCACAGCAGCTGCTGCTCATACCGATTCGCGCGATTTGGGGGTAAGCATGGCGTATGTAGTTTCCCTCAAGCAGTTTGAGGGGCCGCTGGATTTGCTGCTGCATCTGATCACCAAGGCCAAGGTGGATATCAAAGACATTTTTGTGTCCGAGATCACCGAGCAATACCTTGCCTCGCTGGAGGGAATTGACGAGCTGGACATGGATACGGCCAGCGAGTTTCTGACCATGGCTGCGACGCTGCTGGAGATCAAATCCCGCGCGCTGCTACCGCGCGCACCCGAGCCTGCTCAGGAGGGCGAGGAAACGCCGGAGCAGGCGCTTATCAGGCGTTTGGAGGAGTACAAGCTCTATAAGGAGAGCGCGGGGCGCATGAAAGAGTTTGAGCGCGTGGCCATGCAGATATTCTCCAAGCTTCCGGAGGAATATCCGCTGCCGCCGCAACCGGTAGAGTTGACAGGTCTTTCCCTCAATGGTCTGGTTCGCGCGTTGGAGCGCATCATTGCCAGACAGACGCAGGAGGACGATCCGGGACGCGTGATTCGCTCGATTACGCGCGACAGATTTACCATTGAGCAATGCGTATTCAATCTGACGACGCGGCTGAAAAAAGGTCCTGTGCTCTTTTCGGATATGCTTTCTTCGCAGGTGACGCGCGATGAGATCGTCACCTATTTTATGGCGATGCTCGAACTGTTGAAGCTCGGCAGGCTACATGCCGAGCAGGAAAACGCATATGAGGATATTCTGCTGACTCCCGGTAGGCGAGAAGATGGAGAAGCGGCTTATGGAGAAGGAAATGGATAGGAGCATGGAGAAGGAAACGCAGCTCCCGCTTGAAGAAGAGAAAAAGCAGGGGCTTGAATTGTCCGAGCGCGTAGGCATCGTGGAAGCGATTCTTTTTGTGACGGGGAACGCTGTGGAAAAGCGAGAAATTTGTCGTGCGCTGGAAATCACGGAGCCGGAGCTGGATGAGACGCTTGACGCGCTTGAAAGCGGCTATGATTTTGATCGCAGAGGGCTTCGATTGCTTCGCTTCGGACAGCATGTGCAGCTGGCTACGCGGCCGGACTATGCGCCGTATGTGGAAAAGTTGCTTCAGCCTGTGCAAAAGCAATCCCTCTCGCAGGCGATTATGGAGACGCTGGCGGTCATCGCCTATCGTCAGCCGGTGACCAAGGCGGAAATCGAGCAGGTTCGCGGCGTCAAATGCGATTATTCCGTACAGTCCCTCGTTTCCAAGGGGCTGATTGAGGAGGTTGGGCGCAAGGAAGCGCTGGGTCGCCCGATTCTCTATGGCACGACGGACGCATTTCTTCGTCACTTCTGCATTTCCTCGCTTTCCGAACTGCCGGAAATTGACTTTTCCAAGCTTGCCGCGAAAATGGAACAGGCCGGCGCTATGCAGGTGGGCGAGACGCTTGAGGAGCAGACCGGCGGCTGAGCCGCAGATCATAGATATCAAACGACAAAAGAGTATCGGAGGATGGGAATCATGAAAAAGTTTCTGGAGAATTTTAAGGCGTTTGCCATGCGCGGCAATGTAGTGGATATGGCGGTTGGCGTCATCATCGGCAGCGCTTTCGGCAAGATTACCACGTCCCTGGTCAACGATGTTTTTATGCCGCTGCTCGGCTTGCTGACAGGCGGCGTGAACTTCGGCGGAATGTTTTATGCGCTGGACGGCCAGACGTACGCTTCTATGGAAGCGGCGGCGGAAGCGGGCGTGGGCACGGTTAATTATGGGCAGTTTATCCAGTGCATTATCGACTTTATCCTCGTCGCATTCTGCATGTTCCTTGTCGTCAGACTGATGAACAAGCTGCACAGGAAGCAGGAGCCCACCGCCGAGCCGACGAAGGAGCCGCGCCTTTGCCCGTTCTGCAAGACGGAGATTCATGAAGATGCGACTCGCTGCCCGCACTGCACGTCCGTGTTGGAGAAGTAATTGGATATCGTGTGGGACGGCGCGAGCCGTCCCATTTTCGGTATGGCAGGGAAAAGAGGAATGAGGCATGCATATCAGAGCTGTCATTTGGGATCTGGACGGCACGCTGCTTGACACGCTTGACGACCTTGCAGCCAGCGTCAACGCTGCGCTGGAGAAGAACAGCCTGCCGCAGCGCACGAGGGAAGAGGTGCGGTGCTTTGTGGGCAACGGCGTTAAAAAGCTTGTCGAGCGCGCTGTCCCGACGGGTACGTCACGGGAGGAAACCTCTCGCGTGTATGACGATTTTGTAGAGTACTATGCGCAGCATAGCAGGGATCAAAGCAAGCCCTATGACGGCATCATTGAGCTACTGGATACGCTGGCGGCGCGCGGCGTGAAGCTGGGGATTGTCTCCAATAAGATCGACTTCGCTGTGAAAGCACTGAGTAAAGCGTACTTCGGCGAGCGCATGCAGGTCGCTGTGGGCGACGCGCCCACGCGCGAGAGAAAGCCTGCGCCGGACAGCGTACTGGAAGCCATGCGCGTGCTGGACGTGACGGCGGAGGAGACGGTCTATGTCGGCGATTCGGAAGTGGACGTGCTCACGGCGCGCCATGCGGGGCTACGCTTATGCGCGGTCAGCTGGGGATTCAGGGATGAAGCATGCCTGAGAGCGGCAGGCGCGCAGCACATTGCAGATACGCCGCAGAGATTGCTGAATATGCTGGAAACGCTATGAAAAAAACGGTTGATGCGATTTTGCTGCTTGGGCTGGCGCTGGACGAGGAGAGCCGTCCCGTACCGGAACTGCTTGAGCGGATTGATACGGCTGCGAGAGCCTATAAGGAAGGCTTATCCAACTGTATTGTGGTCAGCGGAGGACGGCTGCCCGGACGTGAATGCTCGGAAGCGGAGGTTATGGCTCAAAGGCTTATGGCGCTGGGCATCCCCGAGCGTGCGATTGTCCGGGAGGATCGCTCCTGCGACACGCCGCAGAACATGCGCTTTTGCCGCGCGATACTGGGTAGAGCGAAAAGACCGCGCGTGCTGATTGTCACAAGTGATTATCATATGCTGCGTGCAAGGATTCTCGCGCTACGTGCGGGGTTCAAGGCGGCAGGGTATCCGGTAAGGATGAAGCATGACGCGGCATGGAAGCGCCTTCGCGCCATGGAATGGGCGTATACCGTCGATGCGTTCATGGGATGGCAGAGCGACACGCGCCCTGCATGGACATATAAGCTTTTTGACGCCGTGTTCGGCAAAAAATAAAGTAAAGCGCCGCAGGCTCTATTGACAGGAAAAAGAGCGGCGCATATAATAAGGGCAACTGAATCACAATC
>CAZACG010000209.1:0-3332 GCA_964483645.1 uncultured Oscillospiraceae bacterium
GGCTTCGCCGGCATGCGCTACTCCATCTCCAACACCGCCGAGTACGGCGATTACGAGATCGGCCAGCGCATCATCACCGAGGAAACCAAGAAGGAAATGAAGAAGGTGCTCACCGAGATTCAGGACGGCACCTTTGCCCGCAACTGGCTGCTGGAGAACAAGGTCGGCTGCCCGCACTTCATGGCGAAGCGCCGCATTGAGGCCGGCAGCAAGCTGGAAGAGGTCGGCAAGGATCTGCGCTCCAAGATGAGCTGGGGCAACAAGGTTTCCGAGCTGTAAGAACGAACGGGATGGAGGAACAGAAGATGGCATATTCCGATCGCGTTAAGGTCGGCCCCGAGAAGGCGCCGCACCGCTCCCTATGGAAGGCTCTCGGCCTGACCGACGAGGAGCTCTCCCTCCCGCTCATTGGCGTGGTCTGCGCGCAGAGCGACTGCGTTCCGGGTCATAATCACCTCAAGAATATTGCGCAGGCCGTCAAGGACGGCATCCGTCTGGCGGGCGCAGTGCCGGTTGAATTCCCATCCATCGGCGTATGCGACGGCATTGCAATGGGCCATATCGGCATGAAGTATTCCCTTGCTTCCCGCGAACTGATTGCGGACAGCTGTGAGTCCATGGCGCTGGCGCATGGCATGGACGGCATGGTTTTCATCCCCAACTGCGATAAGATCGTGCCCGGCATGCTCATGGCTGCCCGCCGCCTGAATCTGCCGGCGATGGTCATCTCCGGCGGCCCGATGCTGCCCGGCAAGCTGCCCGGTCGCGCAGATGATCTGGATCTGAATTCCGTCTTTGAGGCGGTCGGCGCATACAAGGCCGGTAAGCTCGACGATCAGGGACTCAACGACGTGGAATCCTCCGCCTGCCCCGGCTGCGGCTCCTGCTCCGGCATGTTCACCGCCAACTCCATGAACTGCATCACCGAGGTTCTCGGTATGGCGCTGCCGGGCAACGGCACAATCTCCGCCGTCGATGCGGCGCGCATTCGTCTGGCCAAGAAGACCGGCATGCGCGTGGTTGAAATGGTCAAGGAAGGGCTTACCCCGGACAAGATCATGACCGAGAAGGCGTTCCACAATGCGCTGTGTCTGGACATGGCGATGGGCTGTTCGACCAACACGGTTCTGCACCTGCCGGCCATTGCCCATGAGTGCGGCATCGAATTTAACCTGGACTGGGTCAACGAGACGAGCGCGAAGGTTCCCAATATCTGTCACCTCGCGCCGGCAGGTCATCATCATGTCGTCGATCTGCATCAGGCGGGCGGCGTGATGGGCGTGCTCTCTGAACTTGCGGGCCGCGGCCTGCTGGCAGAGGACTGCATGACCGTTTCCGGCAAGACGCTGGGCGAGCAGGTTGCGGCGGCGAAGGTGTATAACCACGACGTGATCCGCCCGTTTGATCAGCCGTATTCTGCCACCGGCGGACTGATGATTCTGCGCGGCAACCTCGCGCCCGACGGTGGCGTGGTCAAGCGCGCGGCCGTGGCCGAGGAGATGCTGGTGCACGAGGGCCCGGCTCGTGTATTCAACAGCGAGGACGAGGCCATCGCGGCGATTTACGCCGGAAAGATTAATCCGGGCGACGTGGTTGTGATTCGCTATGAAGGCCCCAAGGGTGGCCCGGGCATGCGCGAGATGCTCTCTCCGACCTCTGCGATCTGCGGCATGGGTTTGGATAAGGAAGTGGCGCTCATCACGGACGGCCGCTTCTCCGGCGCGACCCGCGGCGCGGCCATCGGCCATGTTTCGCCTGAGGCTGCTTCCGGCGGTCTGATCGGTCTGGTGGAGGAGGGCGACACCATCTCCATCAATATTCCGGCGGGCAAGCTTGAGCTCAAGGTTGCCGACGAGGAGTTGGCTCGGCGCAAGGCGAAGTGGGTTTGCCCGCCGCCCAACGTCACCAAGGGCTATCTCGCCCGCTACGCCAAGCTGGTTTCCAGCGCGAATAAGGGCGCGATTGTAGAGTAATACGGGTTTTATGCAAAGGCTGTTTCGTGCGCGCGAAGCGAGGAAAGGAGTCTGAGGGATAAAATCCCTCAGGCGGGTTTGGGCGGCAGCCCATCGTTTCCTTTGCGAATCAGAAAAAGCAGTCTCAGAGCAGGCCGATGAAATCCAATCATTTCAATCCCACGGGCGTTGCCCGTGGGATTTTTGCGATGAAGAAAGCATCGGCTACTCTTGCATTCCGCTGGAAAATCTTCTACAATAGACGCGAAATCTACGCTCATACTACTCTTAAATCCAATTGAGCCTTTAGAGAATTCGCCGTCAGGGTTCGCTTCGCTCGCTGATGGCTTTGATGGAATGGCTTCGCCATGGAAACCGTTGGGCTGCCGCCCAAACCTGCCAAGGGACTTTGCTCCTTGACCCCATATTCGCTTCGCGCTTATGGATTGCTTTGATCTGAGAGCGGTATTATACGCATTTGCTATTTGAATAAGAATGAGCATGAATGGAGGGAGAAGCCATGAAGCCCATCTACACGATCAGGCGTATGAATACGCCCGATTGGAATGTCGTGCCTGCGGTGGAGCTTGTTCATCAGCCGTGGCTTGCACCGTGCGATATCGCCGCAAAGGCGCAGGCGTGTCACGATGGCGAAAAAATTGTTGTTCGCATGGAGGCCAAGGAAAAAAATATCCGCTCGACGCTGACCGGGCCGCTTGAGCAGGTATGCAACGACAGCTGTCTGGAATTCTTCTTTGCGCCGGACGGTGGCGCGCGCTATTTCAACTTTGAATGGAATCCGCTGGGGACGCTGTATCTGGGCTTCGGCGCGGAGCGGGAGACGCGCGTGCGGCTGACGGTCGGGGACAAGGACGCGCTCTTTGCGCCTAAGCCGTTTGAGACGGACGAAGGCTGGGGGATTGAGTTTGTCATTCCCGCGTCGTTCATTCGGCTGTTCTTTCCGACGTTTGATATGCGCAGGGCGCGGGGAAACTTTTACAAATGCGGAGATCTGACGGAAACGCCGCATTATCTGGCGTGGAGCGATTTGTCGAGCGAAAAGCCGGACTATCATCGATATCGGGACTTTGGAGAGCTGGTTTTTGACGTGTAGGAATTGCGCTCCCCGAAGATAAAAAAGGGCGAGAGGAAAGCCCTTTGCGGGGTGTTGGGGCAGAGCCCCAAGCTCAAGAGAGCTGTGAATCTTCATTAAACGGCTTCGGAAGTGGGTGCGCGCACGGCGCGCTTGCTTGCCAAATAGGAAATTGCGTAAAGCATCGTGCAGCGAGCACAAAGCCGCGACATGATGTATACTGCTTCGGAGATGGGTGCGCGCACGGCGCGCTTGCTTGCCAAATAGGAAATTGCGTAAAGCATCGT
>CAZACG010000209.1:3432-3634 GCA_964483645.1 uncultured Oscillospiraceae bacterium
AAGCCGCGACATGATGTATACTGCTTCGGAGATGGGTGCGCGCACGGCGCGCTTGAGTGATTGGAGCATTGACGTATGAACATGGATAGACTCAGACAGAACATCATCGACGTGATCGAGGAGGGGCAAATCAAGCTGGGATACCGCGAAGAGAGCATCCGGCTGTATTACCCGCTCGATTCGCTGAACCTCATGATTGGAG
>CAZACG010000210.1:0-3620 GCA_964483645.1 uncultured Oscillospiraceae bacterium
CCAGTTGGCCAAGGACGAATGCTACAACGACGTCAAGGGCTACAAGACCATTACCGATTACTGGTATGAGGGCAGCGTCCCCACCAGCTATTGCAGCATGCATAAGAGCGTATCCATCTGTACGGATTCCGGATTGCTCGCCACCGAATACTGTCCCGCCTCGTCCGTTGAAAATCGAAGCGTTGTGCTCATCCCCAAGAAGCATCCGCTTTACAACTACATCGGCAGCTACGGCAAGACCATTCGAGACTACCTCGGTCAGTTTGCGACGCTGCAAAGCAACGATGATATCGCAGATCACATCTGCCAGATTCACGACGCCTACACAGCCTCGCAGGAAAGCTCCGATCTTGAGGCCATCGTAACCGATGCGTATAACCTGACGCTTCAGGCTTATCAGCTCGTCGGTTCCTCGCCCAACATCAGCAATGATACGCGCAGACAGATCAACACGGCCATCAGCGCCGTGCAGACTCTGCTTTCAATCTCCCCGATTGATTACGCCTCGCTTGAAAACGCGGCGTGGAATCTGCGTTCTCAGCTCCAAGCAGCGGGGCTGCTGTAAGCAAACCAAGGCGCTGTTTCAGCATGACCGATTCAGGTCCGGCGAGACAGCGCCTTTTTTGTTCTATAAGAAATTGCACAAGCCCGCCCTCTTGGAAAGATCCTACGCCTTACCATCCCCAAAGCATTCGGGCAGAACGCTTTGCTTACCTAATCAGTGTCCGTTTTCAAAAGCCTCCCGAAGCCTTTCCATCGCTTTCTTCTCAATTCTTGAAATATACGATCTGGATATGCCCAGCTTATCGGCAATCTCCTGCTGAGCGTACATTCTGCCGTCAAGCAACCCGTAACGTAACTCAATCACCGTACGTTCCCTGCCGCTCAGACATACGCTTACCAGCTTGCGTACGCTTTCAAGACTTACCCTTCGCTCCACCTCGCCCTGCACAAGCGCTTCGTCCGTGCCCAGCACGTCAATGAGCGTAATCTCATTGCCTTCCCCGTCCACGCCAATCGGATCATGCAATGAAACATCGCCCTTTCGTTTCTGGCTGGCACGCAGGCACATGAGGATTTCATTTTCAATGCACCGTGCACAATACGTGCTCAGCTGCGTGCCTGTGCCGGACTTAAACGTATTGACGCCCTTAATCAGCCCTACCGTGCCAATGGAAACCAGATCGTCCTGATCATAGCCCGGCACGGTATATTTTCTGGCGATGTGCGCGCAAAGACGCAGATTATGCTCGATGAGCTTCTCCCGCGCCGCGCTGTCTCCCTGCCGCATCCTTTCAATGGCCTGCGTCTCCGCTTCTCTTGACAGCGGCTTTGGAAACGCGTTTCCCCGCGTAAGGTAACCCAGCATGAACAGCGCGTCCTGCAAAAAGAACATCATCAACTGCTCCATCATCAAAATCACCCCGGCAAGTCTATGCCGGGGCGTCATATTTCTTTCGGGTTCTTCATCGGATGATGCCATACCTGCGCATCAATTCGACGCGCTCACTTCCAATGCGCAAGCTCTCAGCCGCGCTTCCATGCACACCTTTGCGGCTTTCTCGGCAATAGCGCGCCACGCGGTTGACCCACGCGATGGGCAGCAGATACGGTTTCGTCTTCAGATACGGATATCTCCCTTGCAGCTGCTCTCTTCCGGGAAAGATCGAGCGAAGCACGCCGCCGTGCGCCCGCTGGCCCCGTTTTTGCATGGTCACCGCTTGAAGCGTCATCGTGCTGCTGTGCTTGCGTTCCAAGCTCGCGTCGCCATATACGCCGCTATCCAGCAAATCCAGCAGCATCGGCTGCTCGTCCACGTCCATCTCGCTCCACGCTGTCGGACAGCAAGCCGCGTCGGGATCAAAGCCAAAGTATCTCCGCCCGATTTTAAGCATCGAGACGACAAACAGCTCTGCGTGAATCTCTCGACATTGCTCCATTACCTTAAGCCAATCTATCCGGTTACCGTAAGCATTGGCAAAGCGCACAATGTCGCAAACCTGCCGAACCCCGAAGCCGCTATGCAGAAAATGCTTGAAGGCATGAACAATCAGATAAAAGAAATGATCGGTTTCACACAGGGTCAGCACGGATACGCCGCCAATGCTCTTCTCGATACGCCGCCCATGCATTCCTTCAAAGAAGCGGTTAAAATCCCCATAGGCCTCGGATTCAGGCGGAAACAGGCTCTTGTGAACCTCGATATAGATCGGGCTTCCCTTTTTTCCGTAGGGAACCTCATACGCATTTTGAATATCCTTATCCGGCTCAGAGAGCTGCATGCCGTATGCCAGCATCGCCTCATGGCAGCGCGCATACTGTTCGGTCGGGACAACCAGATCCTCGTCCGCCGACATCCTGTGATCCGGGTTCGGATACAACTCCCGGCAAATCACGCCCTTGACGACCAGCGGTTCGACGCCCGAAGCCCTCAAATGACGCAAAAGCGCAAAAAACTCGCCGGTTTTAACTGTCTGCATCAGCACGGATTGCATCGTCTGCCGTTTATACGCCGCCATGAGCGCGGGATGTGCGCGTTGGGCGGACGGACAGGCATACACCGCCTCGTACACCATCGCCAGCATATGCTGCTGCTGCGCAAGCGCAAACAGCTCCATCCACTGTGCATCCGTGATATCCTGCGTCCACGCAACACTCCGGTTTTCAAGGGAAGCCTGCACCGCTTCCAGAAACCATTCCTTTACAATGTCCATAATGCTCCTCATTGAGTCGGCAGAAGATCAACCACAACGACCTCCGGCACATTATTCAGCCGCGGAATCCTTCCGGCGCTTCCCAAGCCCCTTGAGAGCACCATCGCACGCCGCGCGTCCGAGGATTCATAAATCCCCCATACCCTTCCCGGGAAAAAGCCCTGATCGGGCGCGTAGAGTCCTCCAAGGGCGGGCAGGCGAATCTGTCCGCCGTGCGCATGCCCGCAGAGCACGCTGTCTATCTCCCAGTCGTCCAATATCCCATTGTGAATAAAGCTCAGCGGCATATGGCACAAAAGCACGGTATGCAGCGACGTATCCTGAAAGCGCGTCAAGAACTCGATCTCCTCCGGCTTTGCCTCCCCCGTGCGCAAATACCGTTCCGGAAGGCAATACCCAAAAAGCCCGCCAATGCGGATGCTTTGCCGACCGATGACCACGTCTTCATAGGCAAATTCCAACACATGTGCGCCGCTTTGCTCAAACACGGCTTTCAGATTCGAGCCGTATGTCTCCTCATGCATTCGTTCATGATTGCCGTAGGACAGATACACCGGCGCAATCTGCGTCAGGGCGCGGATCAAGGCTGCGATATCCTCCACGCATTCCTCATATCCGTTGAGCATATCGCCCGTCATCACGATGGCATCCGGCTGCTGCGCCGCAGTCATTTCAATCAACCGCCGATTGTCCTTGCCAAACGTGCGATGATGCAGATCTGTCAGCTGAAGCAGACGAATCGGCTCGGTAATCCTGGACGAAGGCAGCGTGTAAGAGGTGCATACAAGCCCATACCGGGATTCAACCGCCGTCCAAAGCAGCAGCGCGGCGCATACACCCATCGCCAGCAAGAAGCCCCTGAGACCATATCGCGTCGCTTTGCTCATTCCCTGTTTCCTCTTTACG
>CAZACG010000211.1:0-3614 GCA_964483645.1 uncultured Oscillospiraceae bacterium
ACGACCGCACCGTTTTCCATGCTCACCTGAATCTTGACCTGATCTGGATAGAGCAAAACGCCCTCCTGCACGGCGGCAAAATTCGCTACAACCATGCCGCCGTACTGCTGGGAAAAGCATAGCTCCATGTCGCCAAAGCCCATGCTCGTCAGCCAAGCCTGCGCACTGTCAAGGCATGCCTGCTGCGAGATGTTTTGTCGGTATTCCGCGTTTTCCGGCATCATAAACAGCAAATGCGCCCCTTGCCCCGTGACCTGCACATTGACTCGGCCCAGCTGTGTCTCGGCAGAAAAGCCAAACGCCTCAAACATCCCACCGCTGTCCGCAGCATCGGCCACCTGATCAATCGTCGTCCCGGCAAAGCGCGCAGCCGCCACTCTGGCCTGCTCGCGCGTCATCCGCTCACCGGACAGTCCCTTCGGCACGCCCTGCGTGCGTCCGTCTGAAAATGGTCCGTCATAAATCAGCGACGGATACTCCATTGCGCCGTTCCCGTCGATTACAGCCTCCTGCCAGCCTTGCATGCTGTCAGCGATCACGTCCGCATCCTCAAGCGGCTCGTCATACAGCCGTCCGCCCACGGAAAGCAGGTGCTCGTTAAGCGCCTGACAGGCCGTGAGAAGCTGCGTAATTTGCCGTTCATCCTCGCCGGTAAGTACGCTGCCCGAGGATACCTGCGCAGCCAAAGCCATCGTATATTCGCCCATCTGACCGACGAATTTCATCGCATCTGCCGCTGTTTCGTAGCGCAAGGGCAAACGGGACAGACCATTTTCCACATGCTGTGCCAGCATCGCCGTCTCGCCCAGCAGCGACACGCTCTGCGATGCGCCCGAGGCAATGAGGAGCTTAGCCAGATTGACCTCGATATCCGCCATGGCTGTCACTACGTCGGTCATCTCGCGCTGGCGCTGCACGGACATCTGCATGACCAGCTTTTCATTTTCCTTTTTCTGCCAGACGTTGCCGCCAAGTGATCCGCATAGCAGTACGCCCAGCGCAACGCTCAGCATTGCTTTGCCATCCATCCTCTTCATGCAGCTCCCCCTTTACACGGCAAAGCTATGCGCGCCAATGCTCAAGCGCACCTCGCGTGTCCAGATCCACGAGGAGGTCGCCGTAGAGGGATTGTAATAATACAGGCATCCGCCGGTAGGATCCCAGCCGTTGAGCGCATCACGCGCCGCACGTCGGCTTTGTTCGTTGGGCGTCAGGTTAATTTGCCCATCCTTCACCGCGTCAAACGCGCCCGTCTGATAAACCACGCTCGCTATCGTATTAGGAAATCTGCTGCTGCGCACGCGATTGAGCACAACCGCACCGACGGCCACCATCCCTACGTACGGCTCGCCGCGCGCCTCGCCGTAAATGAGCCTCGCGAGCAGCTCAACGTCGCTTGAATAGGACGAGCTCGTTGTCGAAGCGGCAAGGGAGCCGTTATCAAAATTCAGTCCCAGCGCTGCGGCGGTCGAAGCGCCGACCACGCCATCCGCAGACAGACCGTTCTTTTTCTGAAAGACGATGACCGCATCGTAGGTCGCCTGACCAAACGCACCGTCCACGTCACCGTCATAATAGCCCCATTGCTTGAGCTTTTGCTGCACCTGGCGTACCTGACTGCCGCGAGATCCCCAGTAGACCGCAGCTTGCGCACGGCTCGGATACATAAGCAGCAGCGCAGCAATCAGCGTCAGGGCGCAAAGGCGCGTCGTTCTTCGATATTTCACAGCCTCACCGCCTCTTCAACACGCCATTCATCCCAAAGCCAAGGAATTGGCTGCGTTTGCCGACATTGAGGAACCAGCTGCGGAAAAAGCAAACTGAAAAACACAGGTTGCGCACATTCGTCCGCAGCGTGAGGTGCGGCAAGCACAAAAACGACTGCAAGCATCAGCAAAAGACGATCCATGTCTTTCCC
Source organism: uncultured Oscillospiraceae bacterium (assembly GCA_964483645.1). Lineage (GTDB taxonomy): Bacteria > Bacillota > Clostridia > Christensenellales > Aristaeellaceae > Ventricola. The sequence goes on from CAZACG010000211.1 coordinate 1,919, forward strand.
CTCCAACTTTGGGTATTTCTAAGACAAGGATCGCCGCTTTTTTAATTTTTATACTATTCTCAAATAAAATTGAGCCTTGAGGAACTCCCTCGTCAGGTACCGCTATGCTCCCCGACTGCTTTGAGGGAATGGCTTCGCCATGGAAACCGTTAGGCTGCCTCCAAACCTGCCAAGGGACTTCGCACCTCGACCCCATATTCGCTTCGCGTTTCAGAATCGTTTTGATCTGCGAACAGCATAAATTGCGCACGACCCGCCCATTATGCCTGCGGCGTCACCACTACGCCGCATTCAGCCGTGCGCATCATTCGGCAGTTCGGATAGCTTTTAATCAGCTCATCGCAGGCTCGTCGGCATGCGCCCGCATGGATGTACACGCCAAACACGGCCGAACCGCTGCCTGTCATGCGCGCGCCGACCGCGCCGGAGGCCTCGATATCGCGGATTGCCCGATCAATCTGCGGGCGCATGCGCCGCGAAACCGGCTCAAGCACATTACCAAGGCTTTTGCCCAGCAAACGAACGTCGCCGCGCTCAAGCGCGCGTACAGCATCCTCGTTTCTTGGACGATCCCCGGCGTCAATGCCCTCCTCATGTAGCGCAGCAAAAACATCTTTGGTAGAAAGCCCGCGACAGGGCTGGAAGGCCACCAGATACAACGGGTGCTTCATCTCAAGCGGAGTCAGCCTTTCTCCCACGCCCTGAGCGCGCTGCAAGCCGCCTCGAATGCAGAAGGGAACGTCCGCGCCAATGCTCAAGCCGATTTCCTCCAGCTCATCCTCGGAAAGACCCGTTTTCCAGAGCTGATTGAGTCCCACCAAGGCCGCGGCAGCATCGCTGCTTCCTCCGCCCATACCGGCCGCCACGGGGATAAACTTGCGCAGCGCGATTCTTGCGCCCTGCTGCACGCCCGTTTTTTCTCTCAGCGCGTTTGCGGCGCGCATGACCAGATTCGAGCCATCCGCCGGCACATAGTTTCCCGTCGCACCGCCGACGGCAAGCGTCAATTCCGTCGCGTCCTCGATGGTCATCTGATCGCAGAGCGTCACGGACTGCATCAGCATGTCAAGGTCATGATAGCCATTGGGCAGCGTGCCCACCACGTCAAGCGTCCAGTTGATCTTGGCTCGAGCCTGAATTGAAAGACGCATGCTTTCTCTCCTTATCGCGCCATCAGCGCTTCAATGTCTTCCGTCGTTCTTGCAATTTGCTCCGAGAGCACAACGCAGCCATCCTCTGTAATCAGCAAATCATCCTCAATCCGAATGCCGATTTCTTCGTCGTCTATGTACAGCCCCGGCTCATCGGTAATGATCATGCCGGGCTCGAGCTTCGCCTTGGCAGCGCTGGTGCAGTCATGGGTGTCCAAGCCCAAATGATGGGATACGCTGTGCATATAATACGTGCCGATTTCGTCCTCGGACTGGATTTTGCCCAGCTTCATCAGCCCTTCGGCAAGCGTCCGTTTGCAGAGCTCATTGAGCTGCACAAGCGTCACGCCCGGCTTCGCCGCCGCGGCAACCGCGCGATTAGCGGAAAGCACGATATCGTAAATCTGCTTCTGGCGCTCGGTGTATCGGCCGCCGACCGGATAGGTGCGGGTGATATCCGCGCAGTAGCCGTCCAGCTTTGCGCCCAAATCCATGAGCAGAAGCTTTCCGTTCTCCATGCGGCAATGGTTGGTGCCGTAATGGAG
>CAZACG010000212.1:0-3598 GCA_964483645.1 uncultured Oscillospiraceae bacterium
GCCGCGCGCTTGGCCTCGTACAGACGGACGATGATATCGCCGCTGCCATCCTCGGCAGGCTTGACGGTGTCGATGAACACGTTCGGCTGATTGACGGCAAACGCGCTGAACGTCTTGCACGCGCCCGCAGTCACCTGCATCGGCACGTTCAGATCGTACGCCTCGGCGACAACCGGGCTGTCCATGAAGCTGCCATCCCATGCGGTGAACGCATAGGTGAAGGTATGCTTGCCGTTGTCCGCACGCATCTCCGGGGAAGCCGCCGCGCGCAGAAGCGTGAGCTGCAACTCATTGCCATTCATGCTGATGCCGTACTTGCAGTCGTTGAGCACCGCAGCGCCGTGGCTCTGGTCAACCAACGCGCTATAGCGCTGATTGCAGACCTCGAAGCGGTCGCTGTCGTACAGGCGAGAACGATGGGTCGGATGGGTCATGTAGCCGAACTGAATCTCGTTGATGCCCTCGCTGGCCTTGACAGCCACCGGGAAGGTCACCTTCAGCAGGCGATGGAGCTCATTCCAGTCCACCGTGGTCACAAAGTCGAGGCGGCTGCTGCCGCTCTCCAGCACGATATCCTGCGCAAAGGTCGAATTGAGAACCTTGCGCTCCATGTGAATCACAGCGCGCAGACCGCAGGCTTCCTTGATGCTCAGGGTCACCGGCTCGTCGATAGCCACAGGCTGCAGGATATAGTTGGAATCAATATCCCACGCATCGAACAGACGCGGAACATCCTTGTACATCAGCAGGCGGTTCATCGCGCCCTGCGCGAACTCACGGCCGGTCGCCTTATTCACAAAGGAGACCACCTCGCCGCGAGCGTTGAGCACAGCACGAACCTGCTCATTTTCAATCACAGCGCCGTCATCCGTCATCTTCGCGGTCACGGCAGCCGCAGCGGCCTCGGCCTTCTTGGGCAGCAGCGAAACTGCGCCGCAAGCCGGAACGGTCACCAGCGCAAGCACGCCGTCCGCCGTCTTCTGCGTCGCAACATCCTTGCCCTCGGCGGTCACCGCGCCATCGGCATACTCGTCGGGGAGCACGACCAGACCCATGCGCTCAAAGGACAGGGAGTTGAGCACGGTCACGCCCTCGCCGGCAACGAGCGCGGAGAGCGCATCGGCCTTGACGGCGTTCGCTTCATCAATGATATGCGCGTGATCCTTGCGCGCCTCGACATATACGCGCTCGATGGAGGAGCCGGGCAGAATGTCGTGGAACTGGTTGAGCAGCAGCAGCTTCCACGCCGCATCCATGCGTGCGAGCGGATATTCGTTTCCGGAGAGCATCGCCATCGTTCCCCACATCTCGGCCTCGCGCAGCGCGAGCTCAGCCTTGCGGTTGCCGCGCTTGATCGCCGCCTGAGAGGTAAATACACCGCGATGCGCGGAGAAATAAAGCTCGCCGACATAGGTATTCTTCGGGCCGCCCTTGGCTTCCATATCCTCAAAGAACTTGGTGGGCGACTCCATCTTCACGCGCGGCATGCCTTCCAGATCCTTCTCGCGCTCCAGATACTCGATGTGGTCGCGGCACGGGCCGCCGCCACCGTCGCCATAGCCAAAGGGCAACATGAACGCATCGAGGCCGCGCTTCTGCACGCGCTTGCCCCACGTCTCGCAGATTTCCTTCGGCTCGGTACGATAGGTATAGCTGGTGGGCAGGAAGGTGTCAATCTTGGTGCCGTCTGCGCCCTCCCAAGTGAAGTAATGATACGGGAACTGGTCGCCCTCGTTGTAGGACCAGAAAATCTTCTGCGTTACAAGATACTTAACGCCGCAGCTCTTGAGGATCTGCGGGAGCGCCGCCGAGTAGCCGAAGGTATCCGGGAGCCAGAGCACCACGGAATCCACGCCAAGCTCATCCTTATAATAGCGCTTGCCATGCAGAATCTGACGGACGAGGGACTCGCCGCTGGTCATATTGGTATCCGGCTCGACCCACATCGCGCCCTCGGCGATCCACTGACCGCCCTTGATGGCCTTCTTGATGCGCTCGTACAGCTCCGGATAGTGCTCGCGGCACATCTCATAGGCCGCCGGCTGGCTCTGAAGGAACTTATAATCCGGATACTGCTCAATCAGGCGCAGCTGCGCAGCAAAGGTACGGGATGTCTTGCGGTGCGTCTCGGCCATCGGCCAGAGCCACGCCAGATCCAGATGCGCGTTGCCGATGGCGTAGAACTCCGGCATCGTCGTGCCGTTAGTCGCCTCCATCGCGGGCTTCAACGCCTCACGCGCCGCCTTATAGCTGGCAATACGTCCCTCAAGCGGCTGCTCGAAGTCGCAGATCAGGGTCGCCTTTTCCAGCGCCTCGGCAATCTTGTCCGCGCGCATGCTTTCCTGATCGACCTGATCGCCCAGCATACGCAGGGTCTCCAAGTCCATATACAGCTGATAAGCATCCTCGTTCCACACGCCGTAGGTCATCTGGCTCAGCGTTGCACGCTCGCCCTCGACCTTCGGATCGGTGTACGCGCCCGGCAGCACAGGGCCGGTCGCACAGCCGCCCAGCGGGCTTTCCGGATAGAAATGACCCGCATAGGCTTCCAGCAGCAGATCATAGCTGCGACCCGCTTCGCCGGATTCTGCCAGACAGTTATCTACGATGAAGTGATGCGGCGTATGCACCCATTCCGCACGGAAGGTACCGAAGGATCTGCCGTCCACAAACAGCGTTGTCTCACCGCCGGTCCTCAGATTCATGACAATACGCTTGCCCTGCGCCTCGGCAGGCAACGTCACCTTGCTGCGCATCCAGCAGTACTCGTAGAGATGACCCCACTTCGTACCCGCCGCCATCGGCTTAAACTCGCCCTTCATGGCCTCATCCGGCGTGAGATGGTCCATCGTCATGAACGCCTCGACGTCGATGTTGCCCAAGGGCAGATACAGATCCTGCTTGAGCGTCTCCACCCAGTGTCTGAGTCGAGACTTCCACTCAGAATGCATGTATTTCATGTTGTGTCCTCCTGATATTCAAGCTGCCTTGGCAGCCGATTGACTTTCGTTTATTACGGCTCGGCCCACGGATTGGGCGTGAAATCGCCGCCGCGGCACCATTTGAGATACGCAAGCGCGTGCTTCTGCGCGGTCATCTCCCAATCCTTCTTATAGATCGGATCGTGATAGCCTTCTACGCAGATATCGCCGGTATAGCCGCCCTTATGCAGAATATAGATAATATCGCGCCAGTTGCTGTCGCCAAAGCCCGGGGTGCGCTCAGGCGCATACCAGTCGGTATCGCAGAGCACGCCATACTTGGCTACGAGGCTGCGATCCACCGTCGCGTCCTTGCCATGCACATGATACACCTTGCCCACCCAGTCGCGCAGCTGAGCAATCGGATCAATCAGCTGAATGAGCTGATGCGCCGGCTCCCATTCAAGGCCGACAGCGTTGCTTTTCACTTCATCGAACATCCGCTCCCACGCACGGGGATTGATGGCGATATTGCAGGTCGCGCGCTGCCACGTGCCTTCCATCGGGCAATTCTCAATAGCGAGCTTCACGCCGCGATCCTCCGCACGCTTGGCCAGCTCACGGAATACCTCGCCGAACTTCTTGAAGGACTCGTCCATCGGGCGTCCCTCGTAGGC
>CAZACG010000213.1:0-3586 GCA_964483645.1 uncultured Oscillospiraceae bacterium
GAGCATATCCCGCTCATGGGTGGAAAGCAGATTGCCGTACAGATCGTTGATCTTGCGCTTGATGACGCCGCTGGCGTTGTGAAGCATATGCAAAAAAGCGCCATGCTCGCCATGCAGATCCGAGAGAAAATGCTCCGTACCCTTGGGCAGACACAGAATGGCCCTCAGATGCGCCACCTCTGCCGAAGCTTCCTGAATGGTTTTATACTGCTTGCGCAGCAATTGCAGATAGCGGATATCCTGTGCGGAAAACGTCTCCTGACTCACCGGACAACCTCCTTGTCACCAAGCACCGAAGCTTTTTTCTCCATGCGGCGGTCACCGAATGCCGACCGGCCACTCATACGCTTTAGCCGCTCTGCTTTTGGGCAAAGCAAACCCGTTGGGAGCGCAGACTGCTGCGCACGATTCTTGTTCAGACGGCGTACGTTTTGCAGCCGCGCTTGAAAAAACGTATTCTGATCTGCGCTCCATGAAGCGCCAAGATGCCAAACAGTATTACCTCTTGGCTACAATACATTCAACCTCGATGGACAGACCCATCGGCAGCGCGGCAACCTCCACGCAGGTGCGGGCCGGGAAGTTAGGGCCCATATACTCGGCATAAATCTTGTTGACCTCGCCAAACTCCGCGATATCGGTCAGATACACAGTGGTCTTGAGCACATCGTCAACGGTTGCTCCCAGCTCGCCGAGCACAGTGACGATGTTTTCAAATACCTGCTTAGCCTGCGCCAGCGTGCCGCCCTCCACGGGCTTGCCGATGGACGGATCAATGCCGATCATACCGGACATATAAATGGTGTCGCCGTAAAGGACTGCGGTGCAGTACGGGCCGACGGCAGCCGGACCCTTTTGGGTTTTAAAGCAAATCTTTTCCATGATGTATCCCTCCTGATGATTGTATCCAAACCCGAAACGGCTCATGCGACCGCTTTTCCTTGTCGGAAACCGGGTAACTGGCAGCTTCGCTTATCTTTCCGTCACGCCGACATACACAATCGGCACAAGCGGCTCGTAAATGTCCTCGCTGACGACGCGGCGCTCCATCTCCTCGCCCTCGGCATTCAGCGCAATCCGCTCAACCAGCGCGCTGTAGCCCGGCGCGCCGTCTCCGGCAGGCACGCGCTCATCCGTATAAATCGCATACTTTCCTTCATGGTCGCGGACGTAGACAGGCTCGGTTATTTCGCCCGTTTCAAGCGCCTGCGATTCCAGCATATAGCGCTGCGCAAGCGGCTCGCCAAGAAGCTGCACCTCTATGCACGCTTCATCCTCTGCGTCGGCATACACACGTGCCGATACAAAAAGCAAATAATCCGTCTGATTGATCAGCACAAGATCCAGTCCCTGATCGGATACGGCAGCCTCCTGTCCCATCTCACAGTACGCAACGGGACGCACGGCGGCGCTCCGGCTCTCAACATCCACATCGCCCAGCAGCGCTGCCTGATACAGCGCCGAAGACAGCGCGCACACGCCGCCGCCTGTACCGGCGCTGTTTCCACCGTAGGCAGGCTCCAAGGCAACCAAGTAACCGCGCTGCGCGCTGCGCGCGCCGACGATATCGTTAAAGGACAGGCTTTCCCCGCGCTCAATGCGCGCGCCGTTGAGCGCCGCTGCGGCAAGCAGCAGATTGGAAAGCGTTGCTTCGTCCGCTTTGAGCGTTATCTTCACCCGCGAACGCAGTGAAATCGCGTTTTCCAGCTGCTCCCGCGTCGCCTCGGGACGGATTGTCTGCGGCTGAAGCTCGGCTTCTGCTCCGGTCAGCGACGCCATCGCCTGCTCAATCTGCGCGCGCAGAGCCGTCGTGTCCAGCGAGCGTCCCTCAGCTTCCTCTGTAAAGGCGAACGGTTCGCTGCTGCCCGGCGTATAACAGACCTGCGCATCTTTGCTTTCGCATTCCACCTGCGCCTTAACTGCCTCCAGCAGCGTATCCACGGATTCCATTGAATAGACAATCTCGGGGCTGGCACTCATGGGCGTTTTCCGAAGATCCACCATAGCAAGCAGACGATCCAGCATGCCGCCCTCTCGTCCCTTGTTCCACAGCGCATCAAGCGTCTTTTCCGTGTCCACGCCAAGAGATACATCCGCTGCGGTCAGCACAAAGCGTTCATCCATCCATGTTAATTCATATGTCCAGCCGTCGATGCTCTCCTTTGTCTGCTCCATCAGCAGCGCCTGTCCGTCCGCATAGGACAGCCCGCCCAACGGATATCCGCCAAGGAACGTACCGGGGAGAAATGCATCCTGATACGGGCTTGTCGCCGCATAAAGATACAGCGTTGCCGCCGCGACGCACGCTGCAACCAGAAAGATCACAACGGAAACGATCGTCACGGTGTTTTTACGCTTTTTAGGCCGTCTTGGTGGCTTTTTCTGTCCTGGCGTACGCTTCTGCGGCGCCTTGTCCGGCTCTTTGGGGGGCGTATAGCCCGCTCGCGTCATAGACGGCATGAAGCACCTCTCCTTTGCTCATGATTGAACCCATTTCTTTTTTACTTCCGAACCGGCCTTCGTCCTTCCCGGCTTTGCATGATCACAGGTGCTATCCGATTCTCTGAAGCAGCTCGGCCACGTCGCTTTCTGCACTCTTCCATCGCTCAAGCCCCTCGCCGACCTCCGTCCTGCGCACGGCAGAGCCATGGAAATCGCTTCCGCCTGTGACAAGAAGTCCCTTCCTTCGCGCCAGATGCAGCAGAAAAGCAGCGTGGTTGTTCTGCGCGCTGGGATGCCAAACCTCGACGCCGTCAAGGCCCTGTCCCTTCCATTCCTCCACCAGCGCTTCCACCGCCATTTCGCCAAAGCCCATCTTCATGGGATGCGCCAGCACAGCTGCGCCTGAGCTGCGATGAATCAGCGCCACAGCGTCGCATACGCTGATTTCCTTCTTGGGGACATACGCACATCTGCCCGGCAGCAAAAAACGCTCAAACGCCTGCGTCACAGAGCTGGCGTATCCCGCCTCGACCAGCGCGCGCGCCACATGGGTTCTGGACAGAACGCCCGTAGCGATTTCCTGTATGCGTTCAAGCTGCACGCGTTTTCCATCCGCTTGCAGCAGCTGAATCATTTTTTCGATTCTCGCCTTGCGCTGCATCTTGCAATCCTCGCAATATGCCAGCAGTTCGTCTTGATGCGCGTCCAACCCAAGCCCCAGTACATGGATCTCCTTTGCACCTCCGCAGCTGAACTCTGCGCCGGCGATCACCCGAACACCTTGCACCGTCCCCGCGCGCTGCGCTTCATCCACGCCCGACACACTGTCGTGATCGGTCACGGCAATCAGTCCAAACCCGCTCTCCGCAGCCCTGCACACAAGCTCCGCGGGGGCGAGCATGCCATCGGATGCCGTCGTATGCAGATGAAGATCTGCTTTCATACTCCATTCCTTTCACTTGCGCACATCTGCGCCATTGACTGAAAAGCCCGATGATAGCTCAAAAGGGCGGAGCCGCGCGTCACATTGCGCGGCGACCGCCCTGCCCTGTTTACGCCTGTGCAGGAGGCAGCTGCTCGCCCTTCATGAAGGCTTCAAACTCCTTGCGGTCAATCGTCTCGCGCTCCATGAGCAATTCGCTCA
>CAZACG010000214.1:0-3584 GCA_964483645.1 uncultured Oscillospiraceae bacterium
CATAAGGGCTTTGACGAGGTGCTTGCGCAGTATCCGGACGCTGCATTCTTTTACGCCAGCACAAAGGCGCCGCGCAGCTATGCGCAGGTTTCATATCCGAAGGATGCGTTTCTCGTCTTTGGAAGGGAGTCGCGCGGACTGCCGGAAAACCTGCTTGAGCGCGTTTATGATCGCTGCATTCGCATTCCGATGGTCGAAGGCGCACGCAGTCTTAACCTTTCCAATTCCGTGGCGATTGTTGCCTATGAAGCGCTGCGCCAGCATGAGTTTGAGCATCTGCTCGATCATGGTCGGCTGACGGGTCGGGAGGAGACAGCGGGCGCTTGGATGGATTACCTGTAAGCAACGGCTTGACAGGTGCGCGACAGAACTGTAAAATCAGAATAAGGGAGGCGGTATGGTGAAGAAGAAAAAAAGTCAGGTGGGCTATCGCGTGGCCGCCGGCGTCATGGATGTGTTCGGCGTGGCCGCAGCCTCTCTGGCGATTATCGTGCTGATCCTCATGATCGGCAGCTTGTTCTCATGGCTGAGACAGGATCTTTCGCTGACCTTCAGCGATTTGACAGACAACATCACGGACGCCGTCATCATCACCGAAAAACGGCAGTAACATAAAGCGTTTGGCCGCCTTGAAAGGGCGGTCTTTTTGCTGTAAAGGAGATTGCGTAAAGCAGCGTGCGGCGAGCACGGAGTTGCTTCAAGATGGAAACTGTTTCGGAAGAGGGTGCGCGCTTTTTCGTCGGAATGCGGGGTTTCGTTGTGAAAAAAGCTGAATTGTGCTATACTAAAATGAATCCAACGGCAAAGGAGGAGAGCGCGTGAATACATCATGGCCTACGCTGACGCAGGAGGTTTTTTCCTGCGAAAAATGCAGGCTGGGGCAGACGCGGCAGAATGTTGTGCTGGGCGAGGGCGATCTGCATGCGCCGCTCATGTTTATCGGAGAGGGGCCCGGACAGCAGGAGGATGCGACAGGCAGGCCGTTTGTCGGCGCGGCGGGACAGCTGCTCGATAAGATGCTTGCCGCCATCGGTCTTGCGCGTGAGCAGGTCTATATCTGCAACATTGTCAAATGCCGCCCGCCTCAAAACCGTGTTCCAGAACCGGATGAACGCGCGGCCTGCATGGGCTATTTGCGTGCGCAGGTGGCGCTGGTGCGCCCGAAGGTGATCGTCTGTCTCGGATCTACGCCTGCTCGTGCGCTGCTGGGAGACGAGATCCGCATCACCCGAGATCGTGGCGTATGGCATCTAAAAAAGGGCGTGTGGTTTATTCCGACTTTCCATCCTGCGGCTCTGCTTCGGGACGCGGATAAAAAGCGCCCGGCTTGGGAGGATTTTAAGGCGATCCGGGATAAGCTCAAGGAGCTTAATGCATATCCGGGAATGACTGACGGGGGACTGAATGATGGAAAAGTATCAAAGTGAGCTACGCGCGTTCATTGCCGGTATAGCGCCAGAAAGGGAAAATGCGCTGGTCTTTGGCGAAGGACCGAAAAATCCAAAGCTCATGCTGATCGGGGAAGCGCCCGGCGAGCAGGAAACCCTGCAAGGTAGACCGTTTGTTGGCAAGGCGGGAAAGAATCTGGATCGTTTTCTGGAGCTTGCGCAGCTCAGACGCGAGGAAATCTATATTTCAAATGCTGTGAAGCTCAGACCGACCAAGGTTGGACGTTCGGGCCGTATCTCCAATCGCCCACCGACGAAGGATGAGATTGCGCTCTTCAGGCCGTGGCTTTTGCGTGAAATTCGGGAAACTGCGCCGCTTGCGCTGGCAACGCTGGGCAATGTGCCGTTGTTTGCGGTAACGGATCAGAAGCTTGCCATCGGACAGGTGCATGGAACTTGGCTGAAGGCGGGCGATGACCTGCCGCGCGTGTTTGCGCTCTATCATCCCGCCAGTCTGATCTATATGCGTTCGCTTGAACCCGTCTACGAGCAGGATGTCAGGCGGCTGGCTCGGGAGCTTTGCATGGGATGAATCTGCGTTTTTGAACGCAAAAACGGACATTTGGAGCAGAATTACTTTCATTTGGTCTGCGTATATGATATGCTTGCACCAGAGATGAAGGGGGAAGAATCATGATTCAGCTGCTTATTGAGAACCTGCCGATGCTCCTATGCCTGCTGCTGGGGATGGGGCTTGTCATTGTGGAGGTTTTTTTGCCGGGCTTTGGTTTGCCAGGTATTTCGGGGATCGTGCTCATCGGTGTGGGCGCTATTTTGGCGGGGCTCCATTTCGGCACTGTCATAGCGGTAGGAATTCTGCTGGTGGTTATCGCGCTGCTGGCGGTGCTGATATCATGGGTGCTGCGTTCCGCCTCCAAAGGGGGCGTGTGCCGCTCGGAACTGTTTTTGCAGGAAAAGGAAGAATTGCATCGCCAACAGGAGGATATGCAGGTGCTTGTTGGAAAAGTAGGCAGGACGACCAGCGTGCTGCGCCCTGCGGGAATCGGAGATTTTGACGGTGTGCGTTTGAACGTTGTGACCGAAGGCGGCTTTATTGAAAGCGGCATGGCGATTGAGATCATCCGTGCAGAGGGGACGAAAATTGTCGTTCGTGCGGTTGAGGCCAATTGAAGCGAATGGGAATATCGCCGCATAGGCGATCCATAAACATGAGGAAGCGTGCTTGAAAGGAGATCAGAGGAGTATGAATATGATAGCTGCGACGGGAATCATTACGATCTTTGCGATCATCATAGTGGTGATTGTGTTTTTGAGCTTTGTGCCGCTGGGGCTTTGGGTGTCCGCACTGGCTTCCGGCGTGCATGTTTCGATTTTTACGCTGGTCGGCATGCGTATTCGACGCGTGTCTCCCGCCAAGATTGTCGTGCCGCTGATTAAAGCAGAAAAGGCCGGTTTGTCTATGGAAATCAGTAAAATGGAAGCTCATTATCTGGCCGGTGGCAATCTGGATCGCGTGGTTACCGCGCTGATTACGGCGCGTGGCGCTAATATTCAGCTGGATTTTCCGGAAGCCTGTGCGATTGACCTTGCGGGACGAGATGTGCTTCAGGCTGTGCAGATGAGCGTCAATCCCAAGGTGATTGAAACGCCGGTTGTCGCTGCGATTGCGAAGGACGGCATCGAACTGCGCGCTAAGGCGCGTGTGACTGTGCGCGCCAATATTGAGCGCTTGGTAGGCGGCGCAGGCGAGGAGACGATTGTGGCTCGCGTCGGCGAGGGCATCGTGACAACCGTCGGCTCTGCGGAAACGCATAAGGCCGTTTTGGAAAATCCCGATTTGATCAGCCGCACTGTGCTGGCCAAGGGACTTGACGCCGGTACGGCGTTTGAGATTCTCTCCATTGATATTGCGGATGTGGATGTGGGGCGCAACGTTGGCGCGCAGCTACAGATGGATCAGGCGGAAGCGGATCGCCGTATTGCGCAGGCCAAGGCAGAGGAGCGCCGAGCGATGGCGGTTGCGCATGAGCAGGAAATGAAGGCAGCCGCACAGGAGCAGCGCGCCAAGGTGATTGAGGCGGAGGCGGAGGTTCCCAAGGCAATGGCCGCCGCGCTGCGCGAGGGCAAGCTGGGCGTGATGGATTATTACCAGATGCAGAACGTTATTTCCGATAC
>CAZACG010000215.1:0-3578 GCA_964483645.1 uncultured Oscillospiraceae bacterium
CCTACATCTATTTCCCGCTGGGCGGCAGTAAAAAGGGCATCGTGCGCACCTGCATCAACCTGATGATCGTGTTTCTGGCCAGCGGCCTGTGGCACGGCGCAGGCTGGCTCTTTTTGCTCTGGGGACTTCTGCATGGCGCAGCCAGCGTGCTTTACCGCCTTTTCCGCAAATCCTATGACAAGCTGCATCCGGCGCTTCAATGGCTGATGACCTTCCTGTTCGTGGTCGTCGCTTGGGTTTTCTTCCGCGCCACCAGCCTATCCGACGCGCTCTCCATTCTCAAGTCCATGGTCATGATGGATTTCGGTCCCATTCGCGATTCCATCTTAAATGCATTTGCGCTGCCCGGCGGCTTCCATTCCGGCTTCAACGCGCAATACATGCTCATCTGGTTTGTCGCGTCGATCGCCGCATGTCTCGGCGGACGCAACACGCATGAGAAAACCATGGCATTCAAGCCGACGCTGCTCAATGCCGCCTCCACCGTTTTGCTGATCGTTTACTGCACGCTGTGCCTGTCCAATGTCAGCGTGTTCCTGTATTTCAACTTCTAATGCCTATGAAGAAAAAAACTTGGGCGCTGCTCGCGCTCGCCGCGTTGCTGGGCGCATATGCCTTTTTGAGTGCCGTCGTCATCTTCGTAGATCCCTTTCAGATCTACCGCAAGGCCGAGCGCTTCCTGCCTCCCATCGACAACACCTCGCAGGTCTACGCCAATGCGGGCATCGTACGTCAATACGACTACGACAGCGTGATCGTCGGCACCTCGGTCTGCGAGAATTTCCGCCCCTCTCAGGCGGACGAGCTGCTTGGCGGGCGCTTTATCAAGCTTGTCACACAAGCAGGCACTGCGTACAATCACGCGCTTTTGATGGAGCTTGCCTTTGATACTCACAATGTTCAGCGCGTGATCTACGGACTTGACGTGTATTCCTTTTCATCGGAAACGGACGCAACCGGCAGCACGGTTCCCTTCTATCTCTATGATCACAATCCGCTGAACGACGTGCAATACTGGCTCAACCGCTCCGTACTGGGCTCCTTTCTGCCGCGCTGCCTGCGCACATGGGGCCAGCGTCAGGACGATTCCATTCGCGACAGCATGTACAATTGGATCGGACGGGACGAATATGGACTTGTCGCCATGTACGGCGCCGAGTTTGACGAGCCGGAAACGGTCTATCCCAAGGATTACCATGCCGCTCATGCGCTTGAAAACCTTGAAACGCATCTGCTCCCCTATATCAAGGCGCATCCGGACACGCAATTTGACATATTCTTCCCGCCCTATTCCGCCGCCGAATGGTCCGGCATGAAAAGCAGAGGAACGCTTGACTCCATGCTCAACCTGCGCTCTGTGTGTTACCACGCGCTTTCGGCCTATGACAATGTCACCGTTTATGACTTCGCCATTTGCGAGGACTGGGTCAAGAATATCGACAATTACAAGGACACGCTGCATTACGGCGTGTGGATCAACGACGCGATCATCGCCGCCATCGCCGACGGGCATCACGCGGTCACAGATGCAGCGCAGATTGAGGAGGGCTCTGCCAAACTCAGGCAATGGGCCGAGGAGCTCTTTGCCGCCAAGGCATGGATTTACTGATCAGGAGGACTCATGACAAAACGACCCCAACCCCGATCAAAGCGGCCCGTGGCCGCCCCCTCTTCCGAACCATTTTCCGACACGAAGCAATCTCGTGCTCGCCGCTCGCTGCTCGGTACTGCTTCCCAGTCGGAATCAAAGCGGCCCGTGACCGCCCCCTCTTCCGAATCAAGACGGCGTATGCCGCAGGAAAACCCCGCTCTGCGTGTACTTCTGGCGGCGCTCGCCGTTCTGATGATTGTTCTTCTGTGCGTCGCAGCCAACACGCTGCTGCCCAAGATGGATCCCACTACGCTGAATCTGTCGCAAGGAACGCCCGAGCCTCAAATCACCGCCGAACCTACGCCAAGCCCCACGCCGACCGTCACCCCGACGCCGCCGATCTATGCGCCCTTCGGCGCACAATATGGCCACGGTGGCGCGAACCTGATTCCGGAAACGCCCACGCCCGAGCCGACCCCAGCACCGACGGCAACACCCACAGGCGCACCGTCTGCTTCGCCCGCGCGCACGCTCAAAAAAGGCACGACCGGTCAGGACGTCGTTCGCTTGCAGGAAGCGCTGATTGCGCTGGGATATCTTGACGGAAGCGCGGACGGCAACTTCGGTTCCGGCACGCAAGCCGCCGTCATCCAATTTCAAGCTGTCAACGCGCTGACAGCCGACGGACTGGCGGGCGCAAAAACGTTGGAGCTTCTTTACAGCGGAAACGCGCTTTCGGCAGACGAAGCCCCGGAAATGGATTATCTGCTTCTCGTCAATCGCAGCAACCCGCTCGATGCAGACTACGTGCCTTATGATCTGGTCGAAATTGCGGACATCATCCCTGCCACTACGCTCAAGGTCAAGTATTCCGGCACGAAGGCCAACCGTACAGCGGTCGAAGCGCTGTATACGATGCTTCAGGATGCCATTGAGGAGGGGATAGGCGACTGGCAGGTATCCTCCGCCTTCCGCACCTATAAGGGACAGCAGAATCTGGTCGATCAATCCGTAGCCAAATACAAAAAGAACAACCCCGGCTGGTCAAGCGACCGCTGTCTGTCGGCAACCTATCAGACCGTCGCGCCCGCCGGAACGAGCGAGCATCAGACCGGCCTTGCCTTTGACATCACCGTTCCCGGCGTGAGCTTTACAGGCACAAAGCAGCAGAAATGGCTTCACGAGCATTGCTACGAATACGGCTTCGTCGTCCGGTTTACGGAAAGCAAGCAAAGTATTACAGGCTTCCTTGCCGAATCGTGGCATTTCCGCTATGTCGGCACACAAGCGGCGGCTGTGATGACGTTCAACGACTGGTGTCTTGAAGAGTACATCGAGAAAATGAAATAATGCTGTTCTCAGCTCCAAACGATCCATAAGCGCGAAGCGAATATGGGGTCTAGGGCGCGAAGTCCCTTGGCGGGTTTGGGCGGTAGCCCAACATTCCCATGGCAAAGCCATTCCCTCAAAGCCGTCAGGGAGTGAAGCGTCACCCGACGGGGGATTTCCTCAAGGCTCAGTTTGATTTGAGAATAGTATGCTTTCACAGTCAACGGCTTTTCCCCGTGCAAAATGAAGAAGGGAGTCCGAGGGATCAAACCCCTCAGACTCCCTTCTTTGTTTGTCATAAGGAACACGCTTGCACAGAAACTGTTGAGCTGCAATTCCACACAAAAACCTGAAAATACCTAGATTTTCCGTGTCTTGTGGCAATTCCCGTGACAACGCCCGCCCGAAACGCAGCGAGACACGCGGAGCGCGTCAAGATGTAGCAGGCCGGAGCGCGTCGGAGTGTGGAGGCTATGCGGTCGTGTCGTGAGCTGGCCGCCTCTGTGACGGGTCAAAACGCCTCGCCGCGTGCAAACCCTCATCATATCCGCGCGGCACGTCCTGCGGGCATCCTAGCGCGTCTGGCGTGGGCGTGGTGGTTGCGCGGTCGCTTCGTGGGACGCAAAAAGCCGCGGCGATTGCCACGGCTTGTGAATGG
>CAZACG010000216.1:0-3574 GCA_964483645.1 uncultured Oscillospiraceae bacterium
TGACGTCCTCGTCCTTTGCTCCGAGGCGATAGAGCCTATGACGCTCGTTCAATGTCGTCCGATTGGCATTTTTGAAATGAACGACGGCGATGACCGTGACGAAAAGGTGATTGCCGTACCATTGGGGGATCCGAATTACAACTATATGTTCGACATCAGCCAGCTGCCTGAGCATATGCTTGATGAAATTCGTCATTTCTTTACGGTCTACAAGCAGCTTGAAGGCCGTACGACGGTTGTCAGTAAAGCCCAAAATCGGGAAGTCGCCAACAGAATCATCACCGAATGCATTCGTTCATACAATGAGACGTTCGTAAAGCGCTGAAAATCAGAATCAAGAAGAAGGGAAATTATCATTGGGTAAGCGTCCAGTCATCGGCATTTCCGGCTCCCATCTGATTGCGGAGAATCGGTTATCCATTCACGAGAACTATTTGAAAACCATACTCAAGGCTGGCGGCATGCCGCTGCTGCTTCCGGAAACTGTTGATCAGTCTGTCATGGCTGACATGCTTGAGGAAATCGACGGCCTGCTTCTTGCCGGCGGCGGCGACATTCTTCCCGCTCGTTTCGGCGAGGAAACACTCCCGGAATGCGGCGCGCCCGACGCACAGCGCGACGCATTTGAGTTGGATATCACGCCCATGGCGCTTGACAAGCATATGCCCATACTGGGCGTTTGCCGGGGCGTTCAAGTGCTCAACGTAGCTTTGGGCGGTTCGCTGTATCAAGACATTCAGACTCAATGCCATATGTTTCGAGGAAACCATTATCAGCCCATGCCGTATCATGTGCCGGTTCATGAAGTCTTCTTTACAAAGGCTGGCTTCTTCTCTAAGCTGATCGGTCAGCCCTCCATGATGACCAACAGCATGCATCATCAGTCCATCAAAGCGCTTGCTCCATCTCTGAGGATTGAGGGCGCGACAAAGGATGGCATCATTGAAGCGGTTTCTCTTAAAGACGACGACACCGTATTCGGCGTTCAATTCCATCCCGAATACCTGGTCGATCAAAACGACGCCGCATTCAAAATCTTTGAACATTTCGTCAAAGTATCCGCGCTGTATCATCAAAACAAGAAGCTCTGATTTCACGCCCGCAAAAACAGCGGGCTTTTTCTGATTTAGCTCAAATAGCCATTCCTTCGTATTCCTTCCCTCGGGTTGAACCGGGCGCTCCTTTTTGCTATAATGATACCGTCGTATATCTTATACGCATTCGCCATTCAAAGACCTCACAGAGCGTATTCGGTTTTCATCCTGACGAAAAACTGAGTGAAGCAAGGCGTACCGGAGGTACGTTGAACCCAGCGAGGTAAAGCCTGCGTCGGAAAAGACGGTGGCAAATAAAACCATTTGAATTAGAATGCGTATGATCATCTTTTCTTTCTCTATGCCATAAAGGAGTGCGATCATGCTCAAGCAGATAACCAGATATCTTGCCGCTTTGATGATACTGTGCTGTCTTCCCGTCGGTTTCTCTGCCAGCGCGCAGGTTCAATCGACGATTCGCGTCTATCTGCGAAGGCTGCAGATCCAAGATGCAATCCATATCCGTGTCTGTGGAACCTATATGCTTGAAGACGGTTCGATGGTATTTCGTGACGGCGCGGAGCTCTCCGTAGCCTTGCGTGGAGATCAGCTCGTCCTGCATATGCAGGACGCTGCGATTGTGATGGGGGAAAGCATGCGCTTGTTGCGTTGCGAAAGCCAACAACCCGGATATCTGTTACTACAGGGCGAAGAGGGAATGTATGAGGGAGATTTGACGCTACATATTCAGGACGGCGTGATTCGGCCCATTCTTTCCATCCATGTCGAGGATTATCTTTTAGGCGTTATTCCCTATGAAATGGGGGATTCCTTTCCGCTGGAAGCGCTCAAAGCTCAAGCTGTTGCCGCCAGAACCTACGCGCTGCGCTTGAGCGGATCCGATGGGGATTATGACGTGGAGGATACCACGAACGATCAAGCCTATAAGGGACGCTCGGCCAACAGTCCGCTCTCTGAGCAAGCCGTCAAAGAAACCGCCGGTCTCTGCGGCGTGTATCAAGGCAAGCTGGCGCAATGCTATTACTCGGCCAGCAATGGCGGCCAGACCGAGCTGGGGCAGCATGTCTGGCCAACCTCCGATCCCGATGCATACGGATACATGGACATGCGGAACGATCCTTTTGATTACGAGAATGATGCCAGTATCGTCAAGCGCTATACAATCGACAAGAAGCCCGGCGAAGAAGGCGTGGGAACAGCGCTGCACAGCGCGCTCGTTCTGGAGCTTGACGAAGCGCTCAGCGCATTGGGGTACAGTGCAGAGGATGATTTAATTCGCATAGACGAGATCGTAGATCTCCGGGCGCAGACACCTCAGTTTGACGGCGGCTCCAGATTGATGACTGAGCTTCGTTTTGACATGAAGCTCTCGGTTCGAAATGCGGTTTTCAGAGCGACGCCCCAATCGCCAACCCCTGCTCAGTCCATGAACAGCACGCCTTCGCCCGAAAGCACGCCTACTGCAACGCCAAGCTATTCCGCCTATGAGCCGCTTGATCAGGTATTCAGCGTTACGCTGCCCATTTTCACAACGGCAGAGCAGGCGATGGGGCTGAGCATCAACGTCAAAAAGAACGAGCTGATCGAGGTCTTCGACATTGGCTCAGCGTTTATGATCGAGTCGCGCCGATATGGACATGGTGTTGGCATGAGCCAGCGTGGCGCGCAGCAGATGGCCGGTCAATACGCCATGTCCTTCAAAGATATTCTCGCGTTCTATTATCCCGGGATGGAGCTTAAAACCTATGCGATGCAAGCAGAGCCCTTGCCTCAAATCGACGTGGGGCTGATGTCGACCCCTGCGCCGACGCCAAGTCCGACGCCGCGTCCTACATTGATGCCGGTTACAGAGCAGGCGCTTGAGCCCGGAAGCTATCTGGCAGTTGTCAGCAATATTGATGAAAATTCTTCGCTCAATCTCAGAGAATCTCCAAGCCTGTCCGCCGACATCAAGCGCCGTCTCTATCTTGATCAGCGGTTGATTGTGCTGTCCGTCACGCACGACGGCTGGGCGCTGGTCAAAACAGACGTCATCCAGGGATATGTACGCTCGGAGTATCTGCAAGCCATTGAGCAATCCGAAGCAAAGTGACGGATATCACATAACGGCTTCAAGCACAGCGCATTCAACAATAGCCAACCTTCTTCGTCATTCTTTCGGGATTCATCTGTGTTTCTACAGCTTTTTTTGAAGGAACCCCTTTTTCTTTCCAAAAAGAAGCACGAAGGGCTTGAAAAAAAAGGACATTTTGAGTACAATATAGAAGGGTATGTTCCCACATGTCAAAAAATTGACAAACAAATATATAGGAGGAGATTTCCAATGGTTAAGGTTGCGATTAACGGTTTTGGCCGCATCGGTCGTCTGGCTTTCCGTCAGATGTTTGGCGCTGAGGGCTATGAGATCGTCGCTATCAACGATCTGACCAGCCCGAAGATGCTGGCTCACCTGCTCAAGTACGACACCGCTCAGGGCGCGTACTGCGGCTCCATCGGTGAGAACAAGCACACCGTCGAGG
>CAZACG010000217.1:0-3563 GCA_964483645.1 uncultured Oscillospiraceae bacterium
TCATAGACCTTGGTCAGCGCAAGCACGCCGGTGTTCTCGCCGTAAGTAGTGTTGGCCGGCGCGCCGAACAAAGACGCCAGCGTAGTGGCAATGCCATCGCCCATGAGGGTACGATGCAGGCCCGGATCCTGAATGTAATTCTCGCCGACGGTCGAGGAGATGGCGCAGATATCGCCAATGTGCTCGATCATGGTGGCGAACGCAATGGGCATGATGGCAATAATTGCAGAAACCAGCAGGTTGGTATCGCAGTTGCCGATCAGGGAGAAGACCGTGTTTTCGAACTTGACCGGCAGACCGATCCATGCGGCAGAGGCTACGCCGGAGAAATCAACCTTGCCAATCAGCGCCGCAAAAGCATAGGACACCAACACACCCATGAGAATCGGGATGATTTTGAGCATGCCCTTGCCCCAGATGTTGAACACGACAACCGTCACGATAGCAACCAGCGCAATCAGCCAGTTACCGTTGCAGTTATTGATGGCCGAATTTGCCAGCGTCATGCCGATACAGATGATGATCGGGCCGGTGACGACAGGCGGAAAGAAAGCCATGACCTTCTTCGTGCCAAAGCTCTTGACCAGCGCAGCCAGCACCAGATACAGCAGGCCGGAGCAGGCGACGCCCACGCAGGCGTACGGCAAAAGGGCGGCTTCGCCGTTCGGCGCAATGGCAGCATAACCGGCCAGATATGCGAACGAGCTGCCCAGGAAAGCAGGAACGCGGCCCTTGGCAAGGAAATGGAACAGCAGCGTGCCCAAACCGGCGAACAGCAGCGTAGCAGACACGCTCAGACCGGTCAGCGCGGGAACAAGAATGGTCGCGCCAAACATAGCGAACATGTGCTGCAGACCCAGCACAAGCATCTTCGGCATGCCGAGCTTGCGCGCGTCGCGGATACCTTGATTCTCCATAGCGATAGGCTCCT
Source organism: uncultured Oscillospiraceae bacterium (assembly GCA_964483645.1). GTDB lineage: Bacteria > Bacillota > Clostridia > Christensenellales > Aristaeellaceae > Ventricola. Next base: position 932 of record CAZACG010000217.1, read on the forward strand.
TTGTGTAGTCTTGATATGGACGACATGACGCTCACGCCGCCCTTGCATCCTTTGTATTATAAGCGAAAAAAAGCGAATGTGCAACCATTATTGTTTCATCCTGCAAGAATAGTTCATGTCTCATTTCATTCTCCGGGCGTACAATGCGACATATCTCCACAACAAGTCGCCTGCGCTTGACATTCCCGCCCCGCAGACGGATAATATGGATAAAGAAATTTCGTCAGATACGGAGGCAACAACGATGAAGGAATCCATGCACTACCCTATTCGCGTAGCGATCTGCGGCATGGGCAGCCGCGGCAAAGACACCTACGCGCCGGTTTCGGAAATGATTCCGGAACACATGCAGATTGCTGCGATTGCCGAACCCATCGAAGAAAAGCGGGAATACTGCCGCAAGCGTTACGGCATTCTCGAGGACATGTGCTTTGAGACAGGCGAAGAAATGTTCTCAAAGGGGCGCCTTGCGGACGCCGCATTCATCTGCACGCAGGATCAAAAGCATGTCGGGCATGCCGTCGCCGCGCTGAAAGCCGGGTATCATCTGCTTTTGGAAAAGCCCATCGCCACCTCGCTTGAAGACGTACGCCTGATTCAGCAGACGGCAGAGGCCATGAACCGCAAGGTTGTCGTTTGCCATGTACTGCGCTATGCGCCGTTCTTTGAGGAAATCCGCAGCGCAATCGCGCGGGGCGATATTGGCGATGTGGTCAATATTCAAGCGCTCGAAAACGTCGGATACTGGCATCAGGCGCACAGCTTTGTTCGCGGCAACTGGCGCAACGAAGCCGAATCGACCTTCATGCTGCTGGCCAAGTGCTGCCATGATCTGGATTATCTCGTGTGGCTGTGCGGCGGAGTGCGCTGCAAACGCGTATCCTCCTTCGGTAGTCTCAAGCATTTTTGCGCTGAAAACGCGCCCGAGGGCGCAGCGATGCGATGCACCGCAGGCTGCAAAGCGAAGGACAACTGCCCTTATGATGCAGAGAAAATCTATCTGACCGACGCAAATACGGGCATTCTCGCAGGCAATACCGGCTGGCCCGCCAACATCCTCGCCGTGAACCCCACCGAAGAAAGCATCCGCGATGCCATTGAGCACGGTCCCTATGGCCGCTGTGTTTATCACTGCGACAACGACGTGGTCGACAATCAGATCGTCAACATGCAAATGGAAAACGGCATTCATTGTCAACTGATGATGACGGCTTTCTCCTCGCATGGCGGACGCACAATCCGCGTGCTTGGCACACACGGCGCTATAGAAGGCGACATGAATACCAACATCATCGAGATTCAGCCCTTCGGCGGAGAAAGGCGCATCATTGACGTGCGCAATCTCGGTAAGGATATCAAGGGACACGGCGGCGGCGATGCGCGGCTGGTGAACGAATTCCTGCGCATGCTCGCCGGAGAAAACATTGCGGGCGGTAGACTGACGACAATTGCCGCATCTGCGGAAAGCCACTATATCGCCTTTGCCGCCGAGCAGTCGCGCAAGCGTCAAGGCGCAGTCATTGAGCTGGACACGCTCAGAGCATAATCCGCTTCCCCTCTTCTGAATCAGCTTGCATCATAAAACTGCGCTGTGTTCGCTGCACGCTGCTTGAACGCAATTTTTTATATACAAATGAAGAGAGCTTGCCTTTTCAAGCAAGCTCTCTTTTTAACATGTTGTCTTGTTCAGCTTACAGCATGCCGAACACGCCGGGAGCCGTCGGAACATAACCGCCCAACAGCTTCGGGATGATCAGGGAGATATCCGGAATGAAGGTGATCAGCAGCAGGCAGACGAGCATGCAGAGATAGAACGGCATCGTCGCCTTGACGATCTTACCAATCGGGCGCTTGGCCACAGCAGAGCCAATGAACAGAACGGAGCCAACCGGCGGGGTCAGCAGACCGATGCCGCAGTTGAGCACCAGCATGACGCCGTACTGAATCGGATCGATACCGATCTGCTCCGCGATCGGCAGCAGGATCGGGGTGGTGATCAGGATGATCGGGGACATATCCATAATCATGCCCAGCACCAGCAGGATCAAGTTGAGCAGGAGCGCCAGAATGATCGGGTTATCCGTGATGCCCAGCAGCACGCTGGAAGCAAGCTGCGGAACATGCAGGGTGGTCAGGCAGTAACCAAACACAGAAGAGGTGGAAATGAGGATCATGACAATGGACAGGGTGTCCACAGCATTGGTCAGCTCATCCCAAACGCCCTTCCAGTCAAGGCCCTTATAGATGAACACGGACACGAACAGGGAGTACAGAACCGCAATCGCGGAGGACTCGGTCGCCGTGAACCAGCCAACGACAACGCCGACAACCACGATAACGATCGCGCCCATGGCCCAGACCGATGTGACCATCTGCTTGAGCACATTCCTGATGCTGAACGGATCACCCTTCGGATAGTTGTTCTTCACGGAAAGGATGTACGTACCAACCATCAAGCATGCAGCCAACAGCAGGCCCGGCAGATAACCGGCCAGGAACAGGCTGCCCACGGAGATACCGCCGGCGGTCGTCGCGTAGATAACCATGTTGTGGCTCGGCGGAATCAGCCTGCCCTCGACAGAGGAGGTGATGGTCAGCGCGGTAGAGAAGTCAACATCATAGCCCTGCTTCA
>CAZACG010000218.1:0-1210 GCA_964483645.1 uncultured Oscillospiraceae bacterium
AAGGACGAGAAGCCGGAGCAGACGCTGGAGGAATTGATGCAGGAGCTCAACGACCTCATCGGGCTTGAAAGCGTCAAGCGAGAGGTGCGCACGCTCATCAATCTGATCAAGGTGCGCAAGATGCGCGAGCAGCATAGCCTCAAGGTCATGGATATGAGCTTTCACATGGTCTTTACCGGCAACCCGGGTACGGGCAAGACGACCGTCGCGCGCCTTGTGGCCAAGATCTATAAGCAGCTTGGCTTTCTGTCCAAGGGGCAGCTGATTGAGACCGACCGCAGCGGTTTAGTCGCCGGCTATGTTGGGCAGACGGCGGGCAAGGTGACGGAGGTTGTCAACAGCGCGCTGGGCGGCATTCTCTTTATTGACGAAGCGTATGCGCTCGCCCGTAAGGGGATGGACAATGATTTCGGACGTGAGGCCATTGATACGCTGGTGAAGCTCATGGAGGATCATCGAGACGATCTCGTGGTGATCGTTGCGGGTTATACGGATGAAATGCATGATTTCCTGACGAGCAATCCGGGCCTGATTTCCCGCTTTAACAAGTATGTCGATTTCCCGGATTACACGGACGACGAGCTGATGGATATTCTGCACATGAACGCCAAGCGGCAGGGCTATGCGCTCGCTGAGGATGCGGATGAAGTCGTGCGCGAGATGCTTGAGGGAATGACGCTCGGCGAGCGTATGGACTTTGGCAATGCGCGAGGCATGCGCAACACGCTTGAAAAGCTCGTGCAGGAGCAGGCTAACCGGCTGGCGCAGACGCAGGGCGAGATTACGAGGCAAATGCTTTGCGAGCTCACCGAGCAGGATGCGAGAGCGGCGCTGAGTCAGGAGACGAAGGAAGCCGGGGACGACGTACAGTTGCAGCCGGAAGGCAAGATAGACGAACAGACGCACAGCAGCGAGGCATAAAATGGCAGTGATTCTTTCCGCAGAGCATATCGTCAAAAACTACACACTCAAGCGTTTGATCACAGACGCGACGCTCTACATCGGAGAAAGCGACCGTATCGGCGTAGTCGGCGTGAACGGAACGGGCAAATCGACGCTGCTCAAGCTCCTTGGCGGTATGGAGGAGCCGGACAGCGGCACGGTCATGCGCAGAAACGGATTGCGCGTGTCCTATCTGCCGCAGATGCCGACCTATGAGGAGCGGCGCACGAGCGTAGAGCAGGTGCTCCGCGACGCGCCGAGCGACGTG
>CAZACG010000218.1:1310-3561 GCA_964483645.1 uncultured Oscillospiraceae bacterium
GCGCTGGCGAGCGCGCTGATTCGTCCGGTTGATCTGCTTCTTTTGGACGAGCCGACCAACCATATCGACGCGCAGACCGTCGCATGGCTGGAGGAGCGGCTATCCCGCTATCGCGGCGCGCTGATGATGGTCACGCATGACCGCTATTTTCTGGATCGCGTGTGCAGCCGTATTGCAGAAATGGACAACGGTTCCATCTATATGCACAACGGAAACTTTTCCTATTACCTTGCGCAGAAAGCGGCTCGTCTTGACATGGAGAATGCGCAGGCCAGAAAACGCAGCTCGATTTTGCGCAGAGAGCTGGAATGGATACAGCGCGGCGCGCAGGCGAGGAGCACCAAGCAAAAGGCGCGCATTCAGCGCTTTGAGACGATGAGCGCGATTCGCGGTCCGCAGGAGGAAGCAAAGCTTGCTTTGAGCTCCACGTCTGCAAGATTGGGCAGGCGTGTGATCGAATGCGAGCATGTGGGCAAAATCATGGGGGACAAGCGGCTGTTTTCCGATTTTACCTATACGCTGCTGCGCGATGAACGCATGGCGGTGGTAGGCGAAAACGGTTGCGGCAAGACGACGCTTTTGCGCCTGCTTTCGGGGGAACTGAGCCCGGATGAAGGAAGCGTCTCGATTGGCGAGACGGTGAAGATCGGCTTTTTTACGCAGGAGTTCCCTGCTGTTGATCCTAAACTGCGGCTGATTGATTTCATGCGCGACATTGCGGAGTATGTGGAGACGCCGGAGGGACGTTTTTCCGCTTCGCAGATGCTTGAACAGTTTCTCTTTCCTGCCGATGTGCAGTATACGCCGGTGGAGCGGCTTTCGGGCGGCGAGAAGCGAAGGCTGTATTTGGCCAGCATACTGATGGCCTCGCCGAATGTGCTGCTGCTGGACGAGCCGACCAATGATCTGGATATTGCCACGCTGGAGATTCTGGAGGATTATCTAACCACATACAAGGGCGCGGTTGTCGTTGTATCGCATGACCGATACTTCCTTGACCGTGTAGCGGGCAGGCTTTTTGCCTTTGAAGATGGACGACTGGTGCAGTATGTTTGTTCCTTTTCGGATTATCTGGACGAGATGGCGCGCAGAAAGCAGGAGCAAACCAAGGCGCAGTCTGCGCAGAATGCGCCGACCGCGGCGAAGCGTGAAAGACAGCGCGAGCTGCGCATGTCCTTTAAGGAACAGCGCGAGTATGAGACGATTGACGCTCGCATGGAGGAGCTTCAAGATAAGCTTGCGGACATTGATGCGCAAATCGAGCGGTTTGCCAGCGATTTTGTCAAGCTCACCGAGCTTTCAAAGGAGAAGGAAGAAACCGAGCAGGCGCTTGCACAGGCAGAGGAAAGATGGCTGTATCTGACCGATTTGGCCGAGCGCATTCAGGCGCAAAAGGATGCAAAATGAAATCGTCATACAGGGCGGACGCATACATAGTGCGTCCGTCTTTTGCATATCCTCTTTATTGTTCCCAAATCATCGGAAACACAAGGAGGACGTGTATGAAACGCAGAAAGAAAGCATGGATTGCCGTCGGTTTACTTGCCGGCGCAGCGGCGTTGACCGGCTGCTCGACGCGTACAGCGCCGACAGCTACGCCAACTACGCAGGCTGTGCAAAAGGAGACTGCGCAGCCGCAGACCGCTGAACCGGATATGCAGGCTGAGGCGAGCGCATCCCCGGAGCTAGGGGAAGAAGACGCATCGGTTCCGCTGGCGCTGACCGTGGACGGCGCGGAAGTGGAAAGCGAAGCGATGCTTGAACACGGCATGCTGCTTTTGCCGCTGATTCCGGTGAGTAAAGCGCTCGGCTATGAAACGTCGCAGGAGGAAATTGAAGAACAGACGCAGGTGCGCCGTTCCATTGCGCTGCAAAAGGGGGAAAGCAGGATTACGGTTTCATGGGTGTCCAGCGATAACACGGCTCGCCAGATTACGTGGCAGAAGGATGGCCTGCTTGTTCCTGTGGATGCGAAGCTGACGACGTTTGAGAACGTGGTTTACGTGCCTGCGGCTTTTTTTGAAGAGGCCTGCGAGGTGGGGATCAGCGAAGGAAAGCAAAGCGTAACGATTACAAGCAAAATGCCTTCCGATACGCCGCCTATGGTTGAGCAGGATGCGCAGAAAACGGCAGAAGATAACGAGCAAAATAGCTGATATTGTCGTTGACACGCCCTTCGGCGGCTGATATAATAGCTTTAGAAGCCGGCGGTGCTTTCGCCGGGCCAGATGTCCTGGGGTGTGCGCCAGTC
>CAZACG010000219.1:0-3560 GCA_964483645.1 uncultured Oscillospiraceae bacterium
TTAATAGACGGCGGAAGACGGCAAAATGTTGCAGTCTTCCGCTGTTTTTATGCAAATCCCTCTGTCCGCTCCGCTTTCGGTTTCCTATTTTTCTAAAACGTTTTAGTTTCAGCTTTATCTCTTTCCTGCGCAAATCATCCATATGTCTGCGTTTGTCTCGCTTTTTTGCCGTTTTTATGGCGCATTCTTTTCCCGCTTCGCGAAACGCATTCGTTCATTCATTTTTCCATTTGTACTGTTTTGACGGATTCATGAGCCCCGTTTTCATCCCGGCGTCAAGGAGCCTGCGAAAAACTTTCGACAATGTTCAAAACAGGGGTTGATTTTTCATCCAAGTCGTACTATAATACTCTTACGAAATCGTTTTAGCACATTATGACAGAAGGCGGATGATGAAATGGCTGTTACCATCAAGGAGTTATCCGTCGTCTGCGGCCTTTCGGTTTCCACGGTGAGCAAGGCGCTCAACGGCTATCCCGACGTCAGTCAGGAAACGCGCGAGCAAGTGCTCGCCGCCGCCGAGCGCATCGGCTACCGACCCTCCGCTATCGCGCGGAGCCTGAAAACGGGCAAAACCTTCAACCTCGGCGTGCTCTATACGGGCGAAGGCGGTCTGACCCACAACTATTTTTCTCCGGTTCTCGAGGCTTTCAAGGCCGAAGCAGAACGCAGGGGCTACGATATCACCTTCATTACCCACAACATGGGTCGCACGACGATGACCTACCTGGATCATTGCCGCTATCGCAATGTGGACGGCGTTTGCGTTGTCTGCGCCGACTTCTATGCGCCAGAGGTTGTTCAGCTGGTCAACAGCGATCTTCCGATTGTTACCATTGATCATGTATTTCACAATCGTTCCTGCATTCAATCCGAAAACCGACAGGGTATCGCCGAGCTAACCAAGTACGTGATCGCGCGTGGGCATCGCCGCATCGCCTATGTACACGGCGGCGACGCTTCCGTTACCGATATCCGCCTGACCAGCTTTCTGAGCGCCATGAACGAGGCCGAGCTTCCCGTACCCGAGGAATACATCGTATCGAGCATCTATCACGATCCTGCCGCCACACGCGAGGCGACGGCGCGTCTGCTCACCTTCTCGCCCCGTCCGACCTGCATCCTGATGCCTGATGACTACGCCGCGCTCGGTGGTCTGGAAGCCATCAAAGCATGCGGGCTGCGCATTCCAGAGGATATTTCCGTATGCGGCTATGACGGCGTACATATGATTCAGCTGTGCAAGCCCCAGCTGACCACGGTCTGGCAGGATACGGTGCGCATCGGCCAGGAGGCCGCAAAGCAGCTTGTTCAGCTGATCGAGAACCCGCGCACCACCTGCCCGGAGATCATCCCCATTTCCTGTCGTCTGCTGGAAGGCGAAACAGTCGTCCCGCCGGCGGCCTCATGAATCTGTCGATTTCCTCTGTTTTTAGAGGTAATCAATATAAAAGGAGGTAACTCTCATGAAGAAACTCGTTGCTCTGATCATGGCCATCATGATGGTGTGCTCTCTGGTTCCCGCGATGGCGGAAGCCTACACCACCGATTTCGATGTGCCGGCCACTGGCGAGAAGTTCGTCATCTACTCCTGGAACGATGAATTCCAGGGCATGCTCAAGAATTACTACATCCCGGCTGTCGGCGGCACCGTCGCCGATGACGGCACCATGACCTTGCCCAACGGCGACGTCATCGAGTATGTCATCAACCCGAACGACGGCGGCGTCTATCAGCAGAAGCTGGATGCAGCTCTGCAGGCCGGCGAGCATATCGACATCTTCCTCATCGAGGCCGACTACGCCCTCAAGTATGTCGATACCGAGTACACCCTGCCGCTCGAGCAGATTGGCATCACCGCCGATCAGATGGCGAATCAGTATGAGTACACCATCCAGATCGCGACCGACTCCAACGGCGTTGTCAAGGGCACCTCTTGGCAGGCCGCTCCCGGTCTGTTCCTCTATCGCCGCAGCCTCGCTGAGAAGTATCTCGGCGTGAAGACTCCGGAAGAGATGCAGGAAAAGGTCAAGGATTGGGATACCTTCCTGGCCACCGCTCGTGAGCTCGACGCTGCTTCCGAGCATCAGACTAAGCTGATCCCGTCCACCGGCGACGTGTGGCAGGTCATCCGTACCGTCCGCAGCAATCCGTGGGTTGACGATGAGTACAACCTCGTCGTCGACGATCAGGTGAAGTGGTACTTCGACTTCGCCAAGACCCTCAAGGCTGAGAACCTGACCGCTGAAGCGAATCCGTGGTCTGAGGCCTGGAACGCCGGCGTCGGCAACGACTCCATCCTCGGCTACTTCTTCTCCACCTGGGGCATCCAGTGGACCATGGTCGGCAACTCCGGCGGCTCCGCTCCGGGCGAAGGCACCTATGGCGACTGGGCTGCTGTCAATGGCCCGCAGCCGTACTACTGGGGGGGCACCTGGCTGACCGCTTCCTCCACCTCCAAGAACCTGCCGCTGGTCAAGGACATCATGGAGTACTTCACGCTTGAAACCGAGAGCATGCAGGACTACTGCCTCAAGTCCTACGACTATGTCAACAACACCGTCGCCGTGCAGAACATCATCGACGCCGGCTATTCGTTCGACTTCCTGGGCGGCCAGGATCACTACAGCCTGTTCCAGGCCGTGACCCCGCTGATCGACATCTCCGCGATGAGCGCTTACGACCAGAACATCAACACCTGCATGGATACTCAGGTCAGCGCCTATGTCAACGGCGAGAAGGACTATGATACCGCCATTCAGGACTTCAAGGATGCTGTCGTGGATATGTATCCTGAACTCACCGCCGACTAATCCTTTGTATTCAGTCTGACGTATCAAACTCGCGGGGGTTCCTTGACTCCGTCAGGGAATCCCCTTTTCCTATCTGTTTCCCCTTTGACCTATATCGTATTCATTCAGGGAGCGTGAAACGTATGACGCAAAAGACGCCCAAGAAGCGCGTCGCCAAGGGAGTCAATTACGCACGGTACGGATATTATTTCCTTCTTCCGTTCTTTGTTGTTTATCTGATCTTCTCCGCTTATCCCTTGGCAAATACCATCTATCTGGCCTTCCAGAAATACATGATCACCGGCACAAACAAGGTGATCGGCCCGACCTTCAACGGTCTTTCCAACTTCACAAACGTCCTGACCAAGGGCAACACGATTCAGGCGTTTGAAAACACGATCATCATGTGGGTGATCAACTTCATTCCGCAGATTCTGCTGGCTCTGCTTCTTGCCAAGTGGTTTACGGATACGCGCTTGAAAATCCGTGGACAGGGCGCGATCAAGATCATGGTCTACATGCCCAACATCATCACAGCGGCCAGCATTTCGGTTTTGTTCTTCTCCCTTTTCGCCTTTCCGCAAGGCCCCGTCAACTCCCTGCTGGCGCAGTTGGGCGTGATTGACAAGGCCACCTATATGAACGCCGGCACGGCGGCAACCGTTTCCTATCGTTTCCTTGAAAAGGGCTGGTCAGTACGTCTGATCGTCGCCTTCATCAACTTCTGGATGTGGTACGGCAACACCATGATCGTGCTCATCTCCGGCA
>CAZACG010000220.1:0-3539 GCA_964483645.1 uncultured Oscillospiraceae bacterium
ATCGGCGAGTGCTGTCAGGCGGCGGATGTATGCGTGAGTGATCTTGCGCTGCTTGAGCAGGATGCGGGAGTAACGCATGTTTCCGGCACGGCGGATGATGCCATGCTTGATTTGTTGATTTCGCTTATGGAGGCGAAGACAACGGGGCGCGAGGACGCGGCGATGCGCAGTTTGGATCAGGCAGAGAGCTATCTGCGCATGCTTGGCGTCACGCCGGTTTATTTTACGCCGGAGAATGCAGCGCTTTTTGATGTGCTGCCCACGATTTCCGAAGAGCGGACGATTCGTCCTGCGCTTATGAAGGATGGAGGGCTACTGCGGAGGGGCGTAGCGGCGTGCCGGATGGAAAGGGGTGTGGGCGCATGATGATTTTAGGCTTTGATCTGGGCGACGGAGAAAGCGCGGTCACGCTATTTGACAGCGAATCGACCGTTGAGCCGCGCGTGTTGGAGCTCTTTGGAAAGAAAAGTATTCTTTCTGCTGTCGGCATGCGCGAAGGAAGGATCGTCATCGGCGAGGAGGCAAGCGTGCTTACCGGAGCGCAGGATGCGCAGGTGCGCTTTAAATCCCGATATTTGACCGATGCGGACGCACCGAGGGCTGTGCGTATGTTTGCTCAAGGGGTGATGGCTCAGATCATGCGCCAACAGCCCGCAGCCATGGCGAAGGTGAAACGCACGGTCGTCGGCTGTCCGGCGGGCTGGGGCGAGGGCAGACGCGAGCAGTACGCCGCGCTGATGGAGTCGGCTGGGTTTCCTAATGTGAGCGTTGTGCCTGAGCCGCGCGCAGCATTCCTCTATGCGCGCCATGCGAGGGGATTGCGCGTGGAGCCGCAGTTGATGAACCGCAGCGCAATGGTGATTGACATGGGCTCCTCGACGACGGATTTTGCGTATATCGTGGATGGAAGGCAGCAAAACCAGTCGCTCTTTGGAGATACGAATTTGGGCGGAGGCCTGTTGGATGAATTGATCCTCCGTCATGCTGTTGAAAACTCGTCGGATAGGCATGAATTGGAGCGTGTATTTGAAATCAGCCCCGCATGGAAGAGCTACTGTGAGTTGGAGGCGCGCAGGCTGAAGGAGAAATACTTTCTTAGCGAAGAAACGTGGGAAAAGGAGACGCTGCACACGCAGGTCGTTGTCTGCTATGACAAGACGCTGATGCTGGAGCTTGCGCTCAATCAAGCAATGATTGCGCAGATGATCTGCGAGCCGCTTGCAACGCTGGGTGGCAGAAGCTTTGCGGTCTGTCTGGAGGATGCATTGCGCGCGGCGAAGGAGACCAGCAGGGAATGCCCGCCGCAAGCGGTCATTCTGACGGGCGGCGCATCGAGAATGGCGTTTTTTCAAAAGGCCTGCCGCCAAGCGTTTGAAAGCAGTTTGGTGGTGCTTTGCCCAGAGCCGGAATGCTCCATTGCGCGCGGGCTGGCGTATGCCGGACGTGTGGATGAACGGCTCAAGGTTTTTCGCAGCGAGGTAAACTCTCTGGCGCATGGGGACAAGCTGACCGCCGTGGTAGGGGAGCGTGTGCATGAATTGTATGCGCCCGTTGCAGGCGTGCTGTTTCAAGCCGCCATGGAAAGCACGCTTGAAAGCGTCGGCCTTTGGCGAAAGGGCGGAATCGGAACGATTGAGGAGCTTGGCGATGCGCTGCAAAAGCGGATGGAAGAGGTCTTTGCGGGCGCGGCGGTCGCGGCCCAAATGGAGGAGGCTGTCAGAGACTGGACACAGGGAATGATGCACGTGCTTGAGGGCGAGCTGACAAGTCTATGCCTGCGTTGCGGCGTGCCGCCGGAGACGATGTCGCTGGAGGAAGTACGTATTGATGCGGGCGTCAGCGACGTGCAGATTTCTCTGCAAAGCGCTATGGGGATGGATGTTCTCTCTGCCTTGCTGGGCGTGGTGCTGGCAGCTGTCGGCGCAAGCCTGTGCGGGGGGAGTGGCATAGCGTTGGTGGGTGGCGGGCCGATAGGCATTGCCGCAGGAGCGGCTATCGGCGTGCTGCTTGCGCTGCTGAGCAAGGGCGGCATGGAGAAGGCCGTTTCAAAGATGAAGGTGCCGGTTCCGCTTCGCCGTCTGATAACGGATAAAGCAGTGGAGCGGGGGCTGGAGCGCCAGAGAGAAGAGATAGAGCGTGCAATTATTGCTTCGCTTGCAGACCCGAAGAATGGCTTTGCAGGCAGGCTATGCGCCAGCATGTCAAGAACGCTGGGCGCGCAGCTGGAGTGTATGGCGCGCGGCGCGGAAATGTCCATCTGCGCATAAGCGGCGCAGGAGCATGGCGTTCAGCCTATGGACAGGGAGGAAAATAGGCTTTCATTATGGCTAAACCGGCATGACGCGGCTAGATTGCCGACCAAGTGACGCAGTCCCGCTGCTTTGCAGAAGGACATGCAAAGAGAATAAAGGGTTTGCACCGAAGGTTTTCGAAGGGCGATCGAAAAGCCCTTTGGCGGGGCGTTGTGGCAGAGCCCCAAGGATGACGGTTGCATTATCGACTTAATGACGGAAGTTCCGTTGCTTTGCGACCGAGTCCGAAGCTTTGCAGAAAGACTTACAGAGTAAATGATGTGCACGATGATGAAAATGTGTTATAATATGGATAATAAACACCGACGAGGAGGGAATCTCATGGAATTCCATGTCTATGAAAATGCGCGTGCGGCTTGCGAAGCGGCCGGCGTGCTTATTGCAGCACAGATCACCCGCAAGGGAGACAGTGTACTGGGTCTTGCGACCGGCTCCACGCCGATCCCTGCGTATGAAATGCTTGTGCAGTGGTATGAACGCGGCGTCATTGATTTTGACAAGATCCGCACCTTTAATCTGGATGAGTATGTGGGCATTGATCACAAGAACCCGCTGAGCTATCACGCCTTCATGGATGAGCATCTGTTCAGCAAGGTCAACATTCGCAAGGAGAATGTCCATTTGCCCAGCGGCAATGCGGCAGCGGATGGCGAGGCGTATGACGAGGCGATTCATCAGGCCGGCGGTATTGATATCCAGCTGCTGGGCATTGGCCGCAATGGACATATTGGATTCAACGAGCCCGATCAGAGCTTCACCTACGGTACGCATGTGGTGACGCTCGCACCGGATACCATCGAAGCTAATGCACGCTTTTTCAAAAGCGCAGACGAGGTGCCGCGTCAGGCGATTTCTATGGGCATTGGCAATATCATGGCGGCGAAGTGCGTGATGCTGGTGGCCACAGGCGCCGACAAGGCGAAGGCAGTTTATAAGACCATCTGCGGCCCGATCACACCGGAGGTTCCTGCCTCCATTTTGCAGCTGCATCCCTGCTGTGTGATCCTCGCAGATCGCGAGGCTGCTTCGCTAATGCAAGAATAATTGTAAGTTAAGCAAGGCTGTCGGATTGTCCGTGAATCGGATGAATCGGCAGCCTTTTTACATAACACCCCCCACTTCGAGTGGGGGGCAGGGAAGCATAAAGCTATGAGTCCATTCATAAAACCCTGTGCTAGAATAAAGCAAGGTCTGGCAACCGAAATACATCAGAAATCAGTTGGAAGA
>CAZACG010000221.1:0-3508 GCA_964483645.1 uncultured Oscillospiraceae bacterium
GAGGTGCTCATGCTGCCTACGGCGCTCGTTTCCAATACGCTGAGCGTCGGCGAGCATGCGGCGCTGGATACCACGCAGTACATGCTTTCCGCGCTGGACGTTTGGCAGCGCCACGGCTTTGCCTATGATCTTCTATCCATTGGCTATATCACAGGCAGGACGCAGGCGCTTCGCCTGATGGACACGGCGGACAGGGCACGTGCGCGCGGCGTGCCGGTTCTGCTCGACCCGATATTGGGCGATCAGGGCGCCCGCTACCGTTCTGTCAGCAGGGAGCAGGAAGCGGGCATGCGTCTGCTGATGGAGCATGCCGATCTGATTACGCCCAATCTCACGGAGGCCTGTCTGCTTTCCGGGATGGATTATGAGGCGGCTCTCCATGGCGCAGGCATAGAGGATATGCTGATGCTACTCTCCGGCGGCGGAAAGCGCAGCGTGGTCATCACAAGCGCGCGCACGCCGCAGGGCGGATATGCCGTTGCCGTCTATGACCGCGCATGCGGCGAGGGAAAGCTGCTTTCCTATGAGCGCGTCGAGGGGCGCTGCGCCGGGACGGGCGATCTGTTCGGCGCGATGCTGATGGACGGTCTGGTAAGCGGCAGGTCGCTCTTTGAAGCAGTGCAAGACGCAACCGGAGCCGTGGCGCGTGAAATCATCAAGGATGAAGACGGCATGCTGCCAAGGGTATGATGCATGGAGCTGTCAAGCGAAGGCTGGACATTTAAAAGCAATTCTACTCGACCGGAAAGCAACGGGATTTACGTCGCTTGGTCGGTGATGCAATCGGTGTCATGCCGGTTTTGCTTGAAAATGTCCGGATGCTTAGCTTGCCGGCTCCTTTTGTCATGCGGACGCTATGGCAGGCGGCGTTCTTTTCTTCAATATGTGAAGAAAAGGTGCGGATGAAGCCGAAGAATGCGCCCAACGAACTTGCTTTGCCGGAAGAGCGTATGTGGCAGAGGCGGATGGAAAGAGGACGGGACTTGAAAAGAATCCGTATAAAATGTCGAAAGGCGAACAAAATATCCCCATAATCCTATTGACGAAGTATGAATTGGGTGCTATACTGTGTGTCGGTAAAACGAGAAAGGAGGGACGCGTATGATGATCTCCACAAAGGGTCGGTATGCCCTGAGAATCATGGTCGATCTGGCGCAGCATGACGGCGCAAGTCCGGTTAGCGTGCGAGAGATTGCGCAGAGGCAGGACATTTCCGGAAAGTATATGGAGCAGATCATCATCGTGCTCACTCGTGCAGGGCTTCTTCGTAGCGTGCGCGGTGCTCAGGGTGGTTATCATCTGGCGAAGACGCCGGAGGAGATTACCGTGGGCATGATTCTCCGAGCGACGGAGGGTGATCTTGCGCCGGCCGAGTGTGTGACAGCCGGAAGCGGCGCATGTCAGCGCAGCGGAGAGTGTCCGTCCCATTTGGTGTTTACTAAGGTTTATCAGGCGATCAACGGTGTGATCGATGGCGTGAAGCTTTGCGATCTGATGCCGGAGGGTTCGCAGGATGCGCCCGTAAAGGCAAGAGGATGTATTTGAAATCCATTTTTATTTTACATTATAATAGGGAAGCGAGGCTATCCAATGATTTACATGGATAATGCAGCCACCACAAGGGTGAGCGAGCGGGTTTTTGAGGCGATGCGCCCCTACTTTACACAGCAGTTTGCCAACTCTGCCGGAACGTACAGCTTTGCCGGCACGTGCGGCGCGGCAGTCGAGAAGGCGCGCGCGCAGGTAGCCTCCGTCATCGGAGCGAATGCTTCTGAGATCTTTTTCACCTCCGGCGGTACCGAGAGCGACAACTGGGCGCTCAAGGGCGCGATGGCCGCATATGCAGGCAAGGGCAAGCACCTGATTATCTCTGCCATTGAGCATCATGCAATTCTGCACAGCGCGGACGCGCTCAAAAAGCAGGGCTGCGATGTGACAATCATGCCGGTGGATGAAAACGGTCTTGTTGATCCTGCGGCTGTCGAGGCGGCGATTCGTCCGGATACTGTGCTCATTTCCATCATGGCGGCCAACAATGAAGTCGGAACCATTGAGCCGATCGCTGAAATCGGTGCGATTGCGCATAAGCATGGGGTGCTCTTCCATACGGACGCGGTGCAGGCTGTCGGCCATATTCCGCTTGATGTGAATGCGATGAATATTGATCTGCTTTCTTCCAGCGCGCACAAGTTCCATGGTCCTAAGGGAGTGGGCTTCCTGTATGTGCGCAAGGGCGTTAAGCTCGGCGTGTTCATGGACGGCGGCGCGCAGGAGAAGAAGCGCCGCGCGGGAACCACGAACGTGCCGGGAATCGTCGGCATGGGCGAGGCGGCGCAGCAGGCACTTGAAAATATGGAAACGGGCATGGCGAAGGTGCGTGAAAACCGCGATTACCTCATCAGCCGCATCCAGAGCGAGATTCCCTATGCCAAGCTGAACGGTCACAGGGAGAGAAGGCTTCCGGGCAACGTCAATTTCTGCTTCCGCTTTGTCGAGGGCGAGAGCATGTTGATGCTGCTGGACGCCAAGGGCATTTGTGCGTCCTCCGGCAGCGCCTGTACGAGCGGTTCGTTGGATCCGTCTCATGTGCTGCTGGCGCTGGGCATCCCGCATGAGCTTGCGCATGGTTCGCTGCGTCTGTCTATCGGCGAGGAAACCACGCGGGAGGAATGCGATTTTGTCGTAGATCAGCTGAAGGAAATCATTCCGCGTCTGCGCGCAATGTCTCCGCTCTATGAGGATTTTGTCAAAAATCAGAAGTAAACCTGCCCCTTGGGGCTGTCAGTCAACTGCATTTCAGGAGGAATCTTTATGTATACCGAAAAGGTCATGGATCACTTCATGCATCCCCGCAACGTCGGTGAGATGGAGAACGCCAGCGGCGTAGGCACGGTCGGAAACGCAAAGTGCGGCGATATCATGCGTATTTATCTGGATATTGACGATCAGCAGGTCGTGCGCGATGCGAAGTTTAAGACCTTTGGCTGCGGCGCTGCCATTGCGACTAGCTCCATGGCGACCGAGATGATCATCGGCAAGACGGTGCAGGAAGCGCTGGAGGTGACCAATAAAGCGGTCATGGAAGCGCTTGGCGGTTTGCCGCCAGTCAAGGTGCATTGCTCCCTGCTCGCCGAGCAGGCCGTGCATGCCGCGCTGTGGGATTACGCCCAGAAGCACAACATTGTCATCGAGGGCTTGAAGCCGCCGGTCAACGACGTGGACGAGCTTGAAGAGGACGAGGAATAACGAATACGAAAAAAGGCTGTCGAATGGGCGGCAGCCATAAAACAGTTAACAGCCACAACAGCTTAATCTGTTGTGGCTATTCTTGTGTATGCAATCAACCTATGACAGTGTATGCTTAGTTAAACAAACTGAAATTTGCGGAGGATAACAAGTATGAAATATAAAGGAACGCTTATTGTTGTTAAAGATTGTAATCGTGCGTTAAAGTTCTATAGTGATATGTTTGGGTTTCAACTGCTTCAAGATAATGATGGGAATATGG
>CAZACG010000222.1:0-3492 GCA_964483645.1 uncultured Oscillospiraceae bacterium
GGATCAAACGGTGGAAGCGAAGTCATATGATGCGAGTGGTGAGAAATAGCTGTAAGATGGAGCTTGTTCTACATTTCTTGCCGCACAGGCAATTGCGCAAAGCGGTGTGCAGAGAACGCAAGGCCGCCGTATGCTGAGGGACGCGCATAGCGCTGGTGTATGTGCGAAGAGAGGAAGGGCATCTGATTGTTGATTTCCAATTGAGTGGGAGCGAATGAAGGAACGTTAAATAGTCGAAAATGTCCTGAATGACAAGTGCCAAGTGAGAGAGGGAAGATTCCTCAAGCTGATTCGAAACCGAAGTCGCTGTTGCAGAAAACGTATATTGCAATGGTATAAGTTTCAAGTACACAGGTTCGGCATAACCATCTGCGTGGAAAGCCGATGAATGCTTTTTATGATACGACAGCGTGCCGAGGGAAAAAATGGACTTAAGGATATTAAAATGCATATAGCACAGATGTTCTACAAAGACGGAAGATGATACGTTATGAATAACGATGGATGATGCAAGGAATCTTTGAACTGCTCTCAAAGATCAACGAAAGGCTTGATGGCCTTGAAGCAGGACGGAATTAAATGCACGCAGACTAGGTTGGCCATTATCACCGAAACAGCCGATTATGAACTGATTAAGCTCAGAGAAGCTCAGCAAAGAATAAAATCAAACAGCCCGCAAGGTATGGTTACCGTTGCGGGCTGTTTAGTTATGAATGACCGGGAAAGCGAGTGCGTTCATCAAAATAAGCTGCACTGAGCAGATGAAACTTGAAATTGAAAAGTCTGGATGCCGGACAGGATCAAAAACCTGTCTTGAGTTCATAGGGATTAAAATACACTTTGCCAACTTCAATGGGAATGCCCGCATCTGCAAAGAGCTCTTCAATGGTGACACAGAGAAAGCCGGACTTGCATAGATCTGCCAGAATTTTAGCAGTATACTGATCAGAGAGCGGATTCAGATCATGCATCAGCACGATATCTCCGTCCTGCGCCTGCGTAGAAACGCGGGCGATGATTCCGTCGATGTGCTCATTGCCCGAATCGCCGCTGGCTAGCGACCAATGTATTAACGGCAGTCCAATTTCCTGTACGACATAAGTATATTCGTTGCCCCCCGGCGCACGCATCATGGTTGGCGCAACGCCGATCAAATCGGACATTTCCTCGGCAAAACGATCGCGTTCATCAAAAATCTGTCCGGGTTCAAATTTTCCGGGATAGGTGTGCGTGTAGGTGTGACTTTGCAGAGAATAACCGCTGTCATGCTGCCGCGTCATGTATTCGTGGTTGTTGCGCATGTTTCTGCCCACGATAAAGAAGGTGGCAGAGGCACCGTAAATGCGCAGCTTGTCCAGTACGTTGCGTGTGTAAAGCCGAGCGCCGCCGTCATCGTAGGTCAGCGCAACCATGCGGAAGCGACTGTTGTCGGTCTGTGCCTGAGCGCGCTGTGTCATGTGGGGGCGAATTTCGGGATAATACAGGGAAACATGCAGCAGCGTATGCTTGCCCGGGTATATGGCATCGGCACGGAAGGTCAGTATCAGACGCGCAGCGCTGAGTGTAAACGGAGTGTTTTGAAGCTGATCATAAGCACAGAGCGCATTGAGCGCATCTTCGTCAGCTTCCTCGTTGGGAAATGCTGCGCCAAGCTGTGTGTGCACGGCTTGGGCGATGATCTCCCACGCTTCGCTGTCCTTTGGAAAGACATCGCTTAACCCAATACGTTCGCCAGTTTCAATATCATAGACACGCGCGTCGAAGTCCACATAGATTCTTTCGCGTTCGTGCGAAATTTCAGCCAGTGTGAGAAAGCTGAGCCAGCTTGTGCCTGTTCGCGTGATGACAGGACCGACGTCGAGCACGGTCGGCGTCTTGCTTCCGGGTTTCTCGGGAAGATATGATTTGCCGCACAGGATGAGCTCGTCGACCAGTGCGGCAATTTCGGCATCCACAGCGGCATTGGCTGTCTGGGGAACGGTGCGTCGGATGCGGAGATTCTTGACGATTTCCTGTGTCTCCATGCTTTGGGTCACACGCAGATAGGGCGGCATTTCCTGATAAAAATCGAGCTCCGAGGTAGCTGATGCTTCTGCGACGGAATCCTGCGAGAGCAGTATAAGGCATAGGAGAAGCAGAAGCAGCAAAACGGTTTTTTTCATATCATTCAGCCTTTGCGTATCGTTTAATCTGGGCGAGTACAGCCTGTGTTCCGTCTGCATCGGGCAGTGCGTTCATGCGCTGTATCAGCAGCTCACGCTCCTCCCAAAGCGCGTCAAGCGCAAGCGGAAGGGATTGCTCAGTCAGCTCGCTTTGAATCATGACATGCGCAAGTCCGCGTGCTTTTAGCGAATTGGCATTGAGTACCTGATCGCCGCGGCCGCTGTGATAGGGGATGAGCAACGCAGGCTTTTTGAGCGCAAGGATTTCGGAAAGCGAATTGCTGCCTGCACGGGAGAGAAGAAGATCTGCGCAGGCGAATGCGTCGGGTAACTCATCGGAGAGATACTCAAATTGCCGGTACCCCGGCGTTCCTTCGAGCGACGCATCCGAATTGCCCTTTCCGCAGACATGCAGGACATCGTATTTTTCCGTGAGTGCAGGGAGCGCCGTGCGCAGAACGGCGTTGACCGTCTGAGCGCCGAGCGAACCGCCGATCATCATAAGCACGGGCTTTTTTCCGTCAAAGCCGGCCAGAGAAAGACCGCGCTCACGGATACCGGAGAAGATGCTGCTGCGCAGCGGCGTACCGGTTTCAACGGCTTTTTCACCCAGAAGCTTAGCGCATTCGGGAAACGTGGTGCATATGGCCTTTGCAAAAGGCTTGCAGAGCTTGTTGGCCAGACCGGGGGTAATGTCGCTCTCGTGCATGACCACAGGCACGCGGCACAATGCAGCGCCCAGAACCACGGGAACGCTGACAAAGCCGCCTTTGGAGAAGACGACGCTTGGCTTGAGTCGGCGAATCAGGGAGAAGCTCTCCAGCGCGCCTTTGACGACGCGGAAGGGGTCTGTAAAATTTTTCAGATCAAAATACCTTCGGAGCTTGCCGGAGCTGACCGCATGGTAGCGGACGCCTTCCATGGATTCAATCAGCGTGCGCTCAATGCCCGCTTTGGTACCGATATAATGGATTTCCCAGCCGTCGTCTTGGAGAAGGGGAATCAGCGCCTGATTCGGAGAAACATGTCCGGCGGTTCCGCCGCCGGTCAGAACGATGCGTTTCACAAAAAACCTCCTAATCCTCTGAAGCTTACAATCATGATTAAAGCCGCCGCACATCATCAAATCTGCGGACGGACAGAAAGTGCATAGAAAAACAAAGCTGCGATGCACAGCAGCCATGCTTTATTATATCAAGGCGCGGTGACGGGGTCAAGAGGACGAACCGACACTTTTATCATCTGTAAGCATGGGCAAGCATAGACGTAAAAAATGCGTAAAATTGTCGCAAGCGTACGAAAATGTAAAATGTTTTGAAAAGAGCGGTTT
>CAZACG010000223.1:0-3491 GCA_964483645.1 uncultured Oscillospiraceae bacterium
TCAGCGATAAAGCGAGCGACGTGACGCGCGCGCTTTCGCGCGGCATGAAGGATGCAGGCGTTGAGGTGGAGCTCCAAACCGCCGTCTCGCATATTGAAAAGGGAGAAAACGGTTTGATCCTTCATCTTGCGCAGGGCGGAGAGCTGTGCGCAGGCGCCGTCATCGTTGCCACAGGCGGCGTGAGCTATCCCTCCACAGGCAGCACGGGTGACGGCTACGTCTTTGCGCGCGAGAACGGGCATACGATTACTTCGCTGCGTCCGTCGCTGGTCGGGTTGACGATCGAGGAAAAGTGGCCGAGTCTGCTTCAGGGCTTGTCGCTCAAAAACGTTGCTGTGCGTGCCAAGCAGGGAAAAAAGACCCTGTATGACGAGCAGGGCGAGATGCTCTTTACGCACTTTGGCGTCAGCGGACCGCTGATTCTCGAACTTTCCAGCCATATGCCCGATGACTTTGCGGACGTTCAGGTGACGCTTGACATGAAGCCCGCCCTTACGCCTGAGCAGGTGGACTTGCGCTTGCAGAGGGAGTTCGCCGACAACATCCGTAGACAGCTTTCCTCCGTGCTTCAGACGCTCATGCCCTCGCGGATGGGGCCTGTGTTCGCGCAGCTGTGCGGTCTTGAGCCGGATATGCCGGTCAACCAGATCACGCGCGAGCAGCGTATGCGCATCGGCGGGATGCTCAAGGCGCTGCCGCTGCGCGTATGCGGCACACGGCCCATCGAAGAGGCGATTGTCACGCGCGGCGGCGTGGAGGTCAAGGAGATTGCGCCCGGGTCCATGATGAGCAAAATCGTGCCTGGGCTGTTCTTTGCGGGCGAGGTGCTGGATGTGGACGCGCATACCGGCGGCTTTAATTTGCAGATTGCGTTTTCGACCGGCGCGCTGGCCGGAAAGAGCGCGGCTGCGTACATACTGGACAGATAGGAGCAACGAGGCTCAACGGCCAACGATACGATCGGGTGGGAATGGATGATTGAAGCGTTCAAAGAATGCTTTCGGCGTGCTTTGCTTGCCGTATAGGAAATTGCGCAAAGCCGCATGCATGTCAGGGAGGTGCATCATGAGCATTCAGACGGAAGAGGCGCGCCGCGTCTATGAGCGCAGCGCAAGACTGATTCTGCTGCTGGCCATGCGCGAGCTTGCGCCGGGTGCAAAGGTTCGCTTTGAGCATAGCATCGGTCAGGGCGTCTATATGGAGACGTCGGGGCTGTCGCTGACGGCGGCCTTTGTCAAAAAGGTGGAGACACGCATGCGGGAGATTGTTGTCCGCGATCTGCCGATTGTCAAATCCCGAATGACGAGGAAGCAGGCGAGCGCGTATTTCGCCCGGCAGGGGCAGGAGGATACGGTGCGGCTGCTGTCCTATCGGCCGTTTGATTTTTTTGATCTGTATACCTGCGGCGGCTACAGCGATTATTTCTATGGCGCGATGGCGGCTTCGACGGGCGAGATTCGGAGCTTTGCGCTTAGATTCTACTATCCGGGCATGGTGCTGCTGCTGCCGGGCGAGGAGCTTTCCGGCCCGCCTGCGCCCTTTGTGGAGCGAGCACAGCTCATGCGCACGTATGCCGAGGCAAACGAAACCTCGCGTATTCTGGGCTGCCGGAGTGCGGCAGATCTCAACGACATCATCGCGCGGGGAGAAGCGCGTTCGTTCATTCGCGTCAGCGAGTCCATTGCCGAACGCGCGATTGCGCGCATTGCGGATCGTATCGTTGCCGGCGGCGCACGGATTGTATTTGTCGCGGGTCCATCCTCAAGCGGAAAGACGACGTTTGCTAATCGGCTGAGCGTGCAGTTGAGCGCGCTGGGCAAGAAGCCTGTGGCGATTTCGCTGGATAATTACTACAAAAACCGAGAGCTTGTGCCGCTTGATGCAAACGGCGCGCCGGATCTTGAATGCCTTGGCGCTATTGACGTGGCGCTGTTTAACGAGCAGCTGGTCGAATTGCTGGCGGGACGTGAAGTGGAGCTTCCTCGATATTCTTTCAAGACCAAACGCAGGGAGAAAAACGGCATAAAGCTCGCGATTTCAAACGGGCAGATTTTAATTGTCGAGGGCATTCACGGTTTGAACGACGCGCTGAGCGAGGATATTCCCTCCGAGCTTAAATTCCGCGTGTATGTCAGTGCGCTCACCCAGTTGAACCTGGATGCGCATAACCGAATTCGAACCACCGACGTGCGTCTGCTGCGGCGAATGGTGCGCGATATGCGCACGCGGCATACGGATGCATTGACGACGATGCGGATGTGGGACAGCGTGCGCGCAGGCGAGGAAAAGTGGATCTTCCCGTATCAGGAGCGGGCAGACGTCATGTTTAATTCTTCGCTGCTTTATGAAATTGCCGTGCTCAAGAAATATGCCTATCCGATGCTCGCGCAGATTGAGGAAGACAGCGAATACTATGTTCGCTCGCGCAGACTTTGCAAGTTTTTGCATTATTTTTCGGATTGCAGCGATGAGCGTGAAATCCCGCCGACCTCGATCCTGCGGGAATTTATTGGCGGATGTACCTTCTACGAGGAATGAGCACGTTTTCTCGTCGTGCGATTTTCGCAAGGAGCGCGGAGAACGCGAAATGGTTTGGGGAAGAAATTTCCGTTTCAGGGGAATAATGGCCGCGCCTGCTTCGTCTAATAGATGAACCGGCAGAAAACCGGAGCGGCGGGCGCGCATGCGTCCGCGAGAGCTGCAAACTTGAAGGAGGAATGACCCCATGAAAAAGATGACCATTCTGCTGATGTGCGTGCTGATGCTGCTGGCAGCGCCGCTCGCCCTCGCCGACGATACGGAAATCACAGCGCGCGGAACGGCGGAAATCGCTGCGGAGCCGGATATGTTTACCGTGACGTCCAGCGTATCGACGACGGAGATTTCCCTCGCCCGGGCGCAGGAATCGGTAGCCGGAGTGATCGCCGACGTCACCGCCAAGCTGGTTGAGCTGGGCGTGCCGCAGGAGGACATCGTCACGCAGGATTTCTCGTATTATCAGGAATACGACTATTCGTCCGGTGAAGCGGAGCCCCGTATGATCGGCTATCGCGTCTATCACTCCTTGTGCGTGACCTGTCGGGATTTGGATATGATGGACAGCGTGCTGGCAGTGCTGGCTGACAGAGGCATGACGGAGACGTGGAACATTGGCTTTGACATTTCCAATCGCTCGGAGCTGTATCGTCAGGCGCTGACGCTCGCCATAGGCGCTGCGAAGGAAAAGGCAGAGGTCATGGCTGCGGCGCAGGGACTGACCATCACGGGCGTTGACAGCATCACCGAGGTTTCCTCCGGCGACGTCGCCTATTATGCCAATACGGCGGAGGCGGTGAGCCTGGATGCTGCGATGGGCAAGGGCGACGGCGGCGTGCGCTCCGGCAGCGTTGGCGTCAGCGCAAGCGTTACGCTGGTGTGCGACGCGAAATAATCCTTCACGATGAAACATACGGAACATACGAGGGTCTTGCTATGCGCGCATAGCAAGACCC
>CAZACG010000224.1:0-3465 GCA_964483645.1 uncultured Oscillospiraceae bacterium
AACAGATGGAGAGTTGGCTGAGTGGTCTAAGGCGCACGACTGGAAATCGTGTGTGGGCTGATACCCCACCTAGGGTTCAAATCCCTAACTCTCCGCCATCTAAAAACCCTTGAAACCTAGTAGTTTCAAGGGTTTTTACTTTTCCTTCCAAAACAATCGTGTTGCGTGATTTTTTTGCAAATCGTGGTAAGGGATTTTGTGTAAAATCGTGTGTTTGAGGGCAAATTGTGTTGTGCCGGATTATGCATATCATGCACCGACATGACTATGTTTCGTAGATTCACGCTTGCTACAGCTATGCGAATGAAGTGAATATAAAAACTACCCCAAAAAGATATTGGTCAAGAATCGATGAGGGAGTCATGGCGGAATTTGAAGGAGCTGCGAACTTTGGTTTGCGTGTCCCGCGTCCGCTTTATGGCAGGACAGTTATGAGAATGATAAAAGCACAAGCTTTACTTGATCGGATAGCACTTGTGCTTTTATTGTACCCAAATGCGTAAAGTCGCGTGCAGAAAGCACGAAGCCGCTTCGGGATGAAAGGTTGTGTCGAAAGAAGGATGCGCTTTTGAAGGATAATGAGATACTGCATGACGAGGGGGAGATTGCGCATTCGGTATTAAAGTGTCGTAGTCCCATCTTGCTAACATGATTAGCACAAGCGCATTGGTAATGCAAAAGCAATTTCCACATAACGAACCAATGAGCCATAATCCAATAAGCGAAGCCATGCTGAGGATTGAGGGCGGTATCGAGGCGACCGAGAAAAGCATATCCTGTCAGCCTTGTGATGATCCATTTTGAAGCTCTGCGGGATCACGCTCGCTTTGCAGCACACGAAAGAGCTGATTGAGATAGACCTTATGTGCTGCGGTGATGATCACATTGTGCAGCATGACCTTTTCATCTGTTACGCTTATGCTGATGGTGTCCGGCGCATCCTTGAGTCCAAAGACATAATGCAGTACGTTTACAAGCTCTTTACAAAAATAATCGTAGGCAATTTCACTGAGATAGGTTTTGCGCTGGATGCTGAGCATGAGGCTGATATCGTCGATGGAAAGAACGGTTTTGGCAACCGCAACGAAGAACAACTGTGCGATCTGTTCCCGGCTGTATTGTTTCTTGACAGGATGGGTGACCAATTTCTTTTTGACGTAATTACTGATCATAGAGCCGGTCAAGTCGCCTTCGCCGAGCGGAGCAAGATAATCGGTAATATACTTGGCTGTTTGCTCCAAATAAAGGCCAACGTCCGGGATTTCCTGATATTGGGGCATGCGGAAGCCCGCGATTGAAGCGGAAAGGCGCTCCTTCCTACATTGATCCATGTGTATCCCTCCTATTTAGAAATCATTATACAGCCCGTTCCAAAGAAAGTCAACGAACCTGAATATAAGGTTTTGAAAAACTCTTGACGCAGTAAGTGATATGTGTTAGAATCCGATTTGTAACGAGCACATATTTGCCGAAAAAGGATGGTTGCCATGAGCTTTAAAATTGTCGCCGATTCCTCTTCCAATCTCTTTGAGTTGAAAGGCGCAGCGTATGCATGCGTGCCGCTGAAGATCAATACCCAAGAAAAGGAATATGTAGATACTGCTGAACTGGATGTATCCGCTATGGTGGAGGAGCTTCGGCATGAAAAGGGACCGTCCCGTACATCCTGTCCCAACACACAGGAATGGCTTGATGCCTTTGGCGATGCGGATGGTGTGTTCGCGGTGGCAATCACAGCGTCGCTCTCCGGCAGCTATTCGGCTGCCGTACATGCTGGCGAAATGTACAAGGAAGAGCATCCGGAACGTAAGGTTTGCGTGATTAATTCACTTTCCGCCGGTCCTGAGCTGGAGTTGATCGTGGAAAGAATTCGCGACGGCGTGACGCAGGGGCAGACATTTGAGGAGATTGAAGAGGATGTGCGCGCGTATATGAATCGCACGCATTTGACCTTCATGCTTCGATCTCTGACCAATTTGGCCAGAAATGGACGTGTCAGCCATGCTGCGGCGGGTATAGCGGGCGTGCTTGGAATTTGCGTGGTCGGTAAGGCGAGCGACGAGGGAACGCTCCAGCAGATGCACAAGTGTCGGGGCGAAAAGCGCGCGGTGGAGACGATGTACGCCGAGATGAAAAAGATGGGCTTCTGTGGCAGAAAGCTTCGCATTGCACATTGTCAGAATGCAGAGCTGGCGGATCAGCTTGCGGCTAAGGCGCTTGCGGAGTATCCCGAAACGAATGTAATCATCCGCAGCTGCTCGGCGCTTTGCAGCTTTTATGCGGAAAAGGGCGGCTTGCTGGTCGGCTTTGACGAGTGAGCTTTTGCAAGGTAAAATTTGTTAAAAGTGGTCGAATAAAGATTCTGACCACTTTTTCTGTATACAGAAGTATGCTATAATGCTCTTAGAGTTTCGGCCCGCGAATGCGTGCGGGCGGATAGGAGGCATTTTCGTGTATACGGATATTCTGATCATCGGCGCCGGTGTGATCGGTTGCGCTGTGGCGCGCGTGCTCAGCCGCTACGAGGCGAGCCTGACGGTGATTGATCGGGGCGCGGATATCGCTGAGGGCGCAAGCAAGGCGAACAGCGGCATTGTGCATGCCGGTTTTGACGCGCATCCCGGCACGCTGAAGGCGAAGCTCAATGTAGAGGGCGCCGAAATGTATCCTGCGCTGTGCGAGGAGCTTGGCGTGCCATACAGCCGGCCCGGCGCATTGGTGATCGGCTTTAACGAGGAGGATCGCACGACGCTTGAAAAGCTGGTGCAGCAGGGCGTAGAGAACGGCGTTCCGGGCGTAAAGCTGATTGAGCGTGACGAGATTCTGGCCATGGAGCCCAATACCAATCCGGATGTGCTCTGCGCGCTGTATGCGCCGACCTCCGGTTTGACCAGTCCGTATGAGCTGACCTTTGCGCTGGCTGATCATGCCGCCGTCAATGGCGCAAAGTTCGTGCTCGGTCAGGAGGTCGAGGGCGTGGTCAAGGGACAGGACGGCCTTTGGCATGTGACTACGGACAAGGATGAATTCACCTGCAAGATTCTGGTGAACTGCGCGGGCGTGGGCGCTGCGACCATTCACAACATGATTTCCGACGATCTTTTGCGGATCATTGATCGTCGCGGCCAGTATTATCTGATGAACCGCATGGCGAAGCTTCCCTTTGCTATGACCATGTTCCAGTGCCCGACAAAGATGGGCAAGGGTGTGCTCGTCTCTCCGACAGTGCATGGCAATCTGCTGCTCGGACCGTCCGCCGAGGATATCGAGGATGAGCTGGACACCTCCACGACGGCCGAGGGCCTTGCGTTTGTGCTTGAAAAGAGCAAGCTGACGTGGCCGAAGGCGACGACGCGCGGCACGATTACCAACTTCTCCGGCATTCGTGCGCACGAGGCGAAGGGAGACTTCGTCATCGGCAGCGTCGGCGGTCAGGAGAACGCCTATGAGACGGTCGGCATTGAG
>CAZACG010000225.1:0-3449 GCA_964483645.1 uncultured Oscillospiraceae bacterium
ATGGCGGAATGATCATGTCCACGTGGCTGGACAGGCCGCTCTCCATCGCCGGGCGTGTACTGATCAAGGAAGGCGCAAAGCTGGCGACGAAGCTGGTTGATCTGGATCGTGACGCTGTGCTCATTCCCAACCTGCCCATTCACTTCAACCGCGAGGTGAACGATGGTTATAAGTACAACGCGCAAAGCGACCTTCTGCCCCTCTATGGAGACGCATGCGCGACGGGCAGGCTGATGCATGACGTTGCCGAAGCATGCGACGTACAGGAGGCCGCGATTCGCTCCTCCGATCTCTATCTGTATAACCGCATGCCGGGCAGTCGCTGGGGAGCGCATCGCGAATTCTTTTCCTGCGGACGCATTGACGACCTTGAATGCGCTTATACGTCGCTTTGCGCATTCCTTTGCGCCAAGAATGATGAACATATCAACGTGTTTGCGATGCTGGACAACGAGGAGGTTGGCAGCGGCAGCAAGCAGGGCGCCGATTCCACATTTATCTCCGATGTGCTTACGCGGGCAGCTTCCGCACTGGGCAAGACAGATGATGAAATTCGCGCCATGATCGCGTCCAGCTTCATGGTTTCTGCGGACAACGCGCACGCTGTGCATCCGAATCATCCCGAAAAATACGACGCCCAGAATCGCACGTCGATGAATGGCGGCGTGGTGATCAAGCATAATGCCAACCAGAAATACACCACCGATGCGGTGTCCTGCGCGATTTTTGAGAGCGTCTGCGAAAAGGCTGATGTTCCCGTGCAGCACTTCGCCAATCGCTCGGATATGCTCGGCGGGTCAACGCTGGGCAACATCGCCAACGCGCATGTCTCTATGAATACGGTGGACATTGGCCTTGCACAGCTCGCCATGCATTCAAGCTATGAGACGGCAGGCTGCGCGGACGTGGAATACATGATTCGCGCATTGACGGCCTTCTATGGCGCGCAGATCGAAACAAAAGCGGAAGGGGAGTACGAAATCCGATGAAAAGAATTATTGCCGGTGGATTTATGTCCCTTGTCGGTTCCCTTTGGAGTCTGGCGGTCATGGGCTATGTGGGGAATCATCTGGTTTCCAGCTGGTCAACGCCTCCGGGGCGCTTTTTGGCATCGGTCCTCGAGCTGCATCTGACGGTTCCGCTCATTCTCGCGGCAGGCGTTGCGCTTGCAGGCATGTGGATGATGCTGCTTGAATGCTTTAGAGATTAATACTGTTCTCAGATCAAAACGATCCATAGGCGCGAAGCGAACCCTGACGATGGTTTCTCTTAAGGCTTGATGGGGTTTGGGAGTAGTATAAGTTGCAGCGTTGTTTTCCCAATATACAAAACCGTCGGATAGGGTGTTCCCATATCCGACGGTTTTGCTATTCATTTAAACGAGCCGAAGTTCAATGCGCTCAGCTTCACTTGAGCGCACGCGCGCAGCGTCTTCGCCGCGAAGCACAGCATCCGCTGCATGCGTCGTTCGACCGTCGCGCCAGAGGACACGCATCTCTTGCGCTGTATATTCGCCCGGGATGTAAGCCTTGTCCGGGATGATGGAATAGACCACCTTTGTTTTGCCTAGGAGCGTTGCGGTGATTTGCGAAACGCCCTTGGTCAGATATGCGGGCAGCATGGGCGCAAGGCGAAGCGTCAGCTCACCGTCTTCCGTCGTAAACAGGCGCTCGCCGAGCATCATGATTTGCCAGATGCTCAAAAACTCTGCTGTCGATCCGCTCAAGCGGGCGACAAAGCCTTTGCCGTGAATCGCTGCGTCCGGGTTGGCGCTTGAAGCGATGAAGGAGGAGTTTTCCAGCGTGCTGCGTCCATACATACGCGGATCGAGGAACGGAATCGCCGCATCATGGAACGCCTGCGTAAACGCCGTGTACTGATGCGTGCGCAGCAGTTCAAGCAGATACTTATACTCCATATGCAGCCAGACGGATTCGTTTTCAAGCCAGCCTGGGGTAAACGCATGCGCGCGGCCGATTTCATAGCCCGCGTCGGTCAGCTGCGCGTTGACCTTGTACATGGACAGCTTCTCGTCATAGAGCTTGCTTGCGCGAACCTGAGCGACAAGCTTTTCTTTTTCCTGCTGCGGCACGTCAAGACGCAGGTAGCGCACCTGACCTTCGAGGAAATCCGGCATGGGGGAGAGCTTGAATGCCTTGGGATGCAGGCCTCGCTCATCCACGCAGTAATCGGTTACTTCATAAGCAAAATATGTCGGGCACAGGCCGTTTCCGCATGCCATCGCCTTGCGAACGCCGCGCATGACGTACGCCTCCAGCAGCCCAAGCTGTTCATCGAGCGTCCTGGCACACAGGCGGGCTTTCTCGCCGGATACGCCGTCATAGACCCTGGCGCGGTAGGCTTCGCGCAGATCGCAGAGCGCTTCGTAGGTTTCGGGGATTGCGCCGTCCTGCTGCCAGACGTCCTTCGTCGCCTGAAGCGCCTTGACGCTGCCTTCAAGCAGCTGTGCGGCCTCCTGCATGAGGCTGACATCCTGCTCGTAGCGCCTGAGCCACGCGCGCACACGCGGAAGCATTCTTGCAAGCTCCAGCGTTTCGGGCATCGAGCTGCCCAGCAGGCCCGGCAGTCCGTTGAGCGCGTCATACCAGCCCGGCTTGCCGCCCTCCATCTCCATGCCCATGCCGTAGGGATCCAGCGTCGCCGCCTTCACGGCGCAGAGCGTCACAAGCTTTTCCATCAGCGTTGCCGTGACAAGGCGTCCATCCCTGGTGCGCAGCATGCCGTCCCCGGCGTGAAGCGGCTCATGGAAGCGATACTGACGCACGCCGCGCGGCGTTTCCACATAGCGCTTCGCGCGCGGAAGCACGCGGACGGGAGAAACGAACCAGGTCATCTCCTCGCCGCCCATGAGCAATTCTTTCTCGCGCTCGGGATAGACGCTCAGGAAGCTGTCGATCTGGTCAAGATTGTACGTCCAATGGTCCGTCCAGTAGCCCTCGGAGAATTCGGCGCTTGCGCCGAGCTTCGCGCTGCGAAATGCCTGATCAAGGAAGCCTTCTTCGTCCACGCCTGCCGCATAGCGCCAGGCCTCGGCGCTCATCATGAGCGCGCCGGGGGTGAAGCCGCCCGAAAGCAGCTTCTCGGCCGCAGGACGATCCTGAACGTCAACCAGCGCAAGCAGCTGTGTGCGCGCCTGCTCGGAAAGCGTAAAGAGAGAGGGCTTGATTACCAGCGGATTATAGCCGTCTGCCTGCAAAAGCGCATAGAACATGCGCACGTTCCGGTCACCCACGCGGGAATCAAAGAGCACGTCGCTGCGGCGATTCTGGTTGACGTCGCGGAAATTGCCGTTGCCCTGCGAGGCGTATTCCGGGCTCATGGAAAAGGCGTTATAATCGCGCTCCGGGTCGCCGTGCTTGCGCGAATACAGGCTGACGAGCTTGCTGCCCGGAAGCTCAACCGGCACGCCGCCGCGCAGAAGATTATCC
>CAZACG010000226.1:0-3444 GCA_964483645.1 uncultured Oscillospiraceae bacterium
ATCAATTCGATGGCGAAGATGTTCCCGAGGGCTTTGTTTACAGCCATGAGGAGAACGGCTTCCCTGTTTACACAAACCCCAACGCCGTACCGATGGGCTTTTTGCAGACGACGGTCACCGGTAATTACACTCAACCAATGAACGGACAGACCACCAGCAAGACCATGCTGGCCGCGGCAACACTTACCGATAGTGATCTGGAACGCTTCGCCGATCAGCTGACGCGCCTTGACGTGCAGCATATTCCCGCATGGGACGAAAGCGCCGCACGCCTTCGGCAAAACAGCTGCGACAGCTTTGTTACAAACGGTTCGGGATTCACCGCGCGCATCGACGCCAAGGACGCCGGTCTTCTCGTATTTACCATCCCATTTGACAAGGGCTTCTCCGCCACTGTGGACGGGGAAAGCGCTGAGATCCTTCTTACCGATCTTTCATTCATGAGCGTTTTTGTCGAGCCCGGCGAACACGAGATCGTCTTCACCTATCGTACACGCGGTCTGACGCTCGGCATCGTCATGAGCTTCATAGCTGCGCTGACGCTCATAGGCTATGTGCTCCTCATCAAAAAGCGTCCGCAGCTGCTCAAAGTGGGCTGATACTGTTCTCAGCTCAAAATGATCCATACGCACAAAGCAGATATGGGGCAGGGATCGGAGCGAACCCTGACGAGGGAGTTCCTCAAGGCCAATTTGAAAATAGGACAAACCGTCGCGCAGCATGCCATCCGGCACACAGCTTTCCACCCATAAACAAAAGCTCCCTTCCGGGAGCTTTTGCTATTACAGCGAAGACAACGCGCCATTTATTGAATGGACTTTCAATGGATACGGCTTTCACACTCCATTGCCTCTTATACATGCAAGCCCTTAAAAACAGAAACCGCATCACAACATTTTGCCCGATTGAATCGGCGCATCGAGCTTTTCCTCCGCCATCCTGCGCAGCTCAGAAAAGAGCTCCTCCGAGCATTCTTCCTCCTCTTGGAGCGAAGCAAGCCCTTTGCGCATGATCCCCTGCAAATACCGCACTTCTTCACCGGTCAAACGGCATTGCTCGCCCGCGCCGCAGCTTGGGCAGAGAACGCCGCCCGCATGCGCGCTGAAGGCCGCAACATAAGCCTTTTGTGAATCCATCTGAATCGTCTGTCCGCAGCGCGCACAGCGCCCAACCTGCGGCCTGAAGCCCAGCAGCGAGGTCATGCCCATCAAGAACACCGCCGTGACCCGACGCGGCGCCTTCTCTCCATAGCTCAGATGCGCCAGCGTTTTCAGCAGCAGCAGAAACAGGCGCTCATTCTCCTGCTCCGGCTGCACAGCCGCTGCGCAGAGTTCCAGACAATACATGCCATGCGCCAAACGGTCAAAGTCGCTCCTGAGCGGATAGAAGGTGTCCTGCACGGCGCAGGACACCAGCGTTGCATGTTCTCGCGACCGATAGATGACATATTCTCCGGAACAAAACACCTCGCTGGCCGCCATCAGCGGACTTTTCTGCCTGCGGCAGCCTCGACTGATGACGTCCATTCGCCCCAGCGTGGGCGAAAAGAGCGTAAGCATTCTATCATTCTCGCGGTAATCCGCGCGCCGAAGAACAATGGCGTTGGTTGTAATCTGGGGCATACGTCGCTCCTTATGCTTTCCTGTTCTCCTCCTTGACTCCGATCCTCAACACGCGCGGGATAAAGCGAGCCGCAAAGCGCCCTTTTCCCTGCTCCTTGACATAGACATAACCGATGATCGAAAACACCGATGCGCCGATAAAATTCACCATCAAATCCTTGATGGTATCGTTCAGGCCGATATCCAGATAACCGCCCAATCCAAGGTTTTCCTGCGTGCCGTCGCTATGTACGATAATCACATCGGCGATATCGTCAATGACAACCACCTTGTTGCTGCGCGTAGGATCCAGTTCCACCGTACGTATGGTCGAGACCACCGTATCCTTCTGCATATCAAACCCCAAAAGCCGGTCTCCCGTATACTCAAAGAATTCCCAGAGCACGCCGACCGTCATGGAAAAACAGAAAGCGACCAGCGCCAGATACACCGGCGAAAGCTTAATCGAGAACACATCGCTCCGATTAAACATATCCACCAGCGCAAAACCGACGCCCGCGCATAAAAAACCGTTGAGCGTGTGCAGAACAGTATCCCAGTTCGGCACACGGATATAAAAGCTGTTGATCTCCCCGAGAATCTCTGCCGCAAATATGAACAGCAGAATAATAATCTCCAGCGTACTGGGCAGCTCGATTTCAAGCTTGCGCGTAATCACACTCGGTAGGATGAACAGCACCAGCGTCAGTCCGCACAAAAACACGCTTTCAAAATCACGGCGCAGCGCAGAACGCACCAGCACGAAAACCACCAACGCACGCAGCACAAAATACACTGCCAGTGTCGCTTTATGATCGTAATAGGGTTCTACATCAGGCTTCTTTTGTTTTCTCTTCCTGCTCATTCACACTCTCCTCTCTTGACCTTTTGATTATAGCACATTTTTTTCACCTTCGGAATACCCCCTTATGTCAGTCAATCATCCATCCTCGGCGTTTGTATTTTTCACAAACGATCGAGCATTTTTTTGCGTCCTTGCATTTCCCGCACTTTTTTTGCAAGTC
The DNA here is from genome assembly GCA_964483645.1 of uncultured Oscillospiraceae bacterium. Taxonomy (GTDB): domain Bacteria; phylum Bacillota; class Clostridia; order Christensenellales; family Aristaeellaceae; genus Ventricola. The sequence continues at coordinate 2,627 of CAZACG010000226.1, forward strand.
ATTTCATTCTTTCCTGCATAAGCAAGGGTTCTGTTTTCATTCGAACGCATCAGGCTGCATAACACAGCGATTCCAAAGTTTTTCAGTTATTTTCAGAAAAAGCAATATACTTTTCGCTTTTTTCATGATATAATTTCATTGTAAATCAGATTTCAGTTAATTGTGTTCACTGCATAGCACATTCAAATTCAAGCATCCTTCTTCAACAAAATGAAAGTGAGGTTCTCTTCATGCTGACCGTTCTGTTTGTCCTGTTCGCTCTGCTCGCTTCCTACAATTTCTTCGCCGCCTATGACAATCATCAGGTTTCCGGCGATGTGAACAGTTACCTGCGCAGCGAATATCGTTCTTCTCTCCGCCGCGCCACCCTTTCTCAGCTCAACAACCTGTAATTGATTTCAATTCCGAATGGCTTCTCTGTCACGCAAACAGGGAAGCTTTTTTTGTATGTGCGCGCTTCCTCTTCCGAAACAGCCTTATATTGTGAAGCCTTTTATGCTTGCTGCTGCGCGCCATTGTCTACATGGCAAAAAGAGCGTCGGAACTTCCGACGCTCTTTGAGTTTTCCGCGTTTGATTACTGCGCAACCGGGTACACGCTGCAACGGGTCTTCTTCTTGCCCATACGCTCGAAACGAACAACGCCGTCTACGAGAGCGAAGAGGGTATCGTCGCCGCCGATGCCGCAGTTGGTGCCAGGATGAATATGGGTGCCGCGCTGACGGTACAGGATGTTGCCCGCCAGAACGAACTGGCCGTCCGCGCGCTTCGCGCCGAGTCGCTTGGACTCGCTGTCACGACCGTTGTGGGAAGAACCGG
>CAZACG010000227.1:0-3425 GCA_964483645.1 uncultured Oscillospiraceae bacterium
GCACGATGAGTTCTTCAAGGTTTTCGCAGCCAGCCAGCGCATCCGCGCCAATGCTGGTGAGAGACGCGGGCAGGGTCAGCGTCTTGAGATTCAGACAATTGCGGAACGCGCCGTTGCCGATGGTGGTGATGGAGCCGAACAGCTCGACATATTCCACGCTGCTGTCGGCAAAGGCCTCGTTGCCGATGGTCGTAAACCAGCCGCAGTGATGCGGATAGAAGGAGCGCAGCGTCCGGTTGCCCTTGAACACGCCGTCGCCCAGCGCGGTCACTAGAATGCCATCATAATCTGTCCAGGTGGTCAGGTCAGGCTGGTCGCCCTTGTACATTGTCAGCACGCCGTTTTCGAATCTGCTGATTGCTTTGTCGTTTGTGGGATTTTCCGCCACGCCGCCGGACTCCGGATTATTGATCCATACCGTGCAGTTCGGGCATTGCTCGCGGAGCAGCTCGGCGTAGGCCTCGCGGTTTTCAAGCGTGCTGTCCCACGGCAGATCGAGGTCTGCGACGTTGCTATTGGCAAAGGCGTCCGCCGCGATATCAATCGGCGTGTAGAGATCGAACGCCATGTAGCTCAGGAAACACTCCGCAAAGGCGCGGGAACCGATGCTCTCCAGCGCGCCGCCCAGATACAGCTTACCCAAGGGAACGCGCTCAAAGGCGCTCTCTCCGATGGACTTCACCGTGGAGGGCAGCGTCAGCGTCGTCATTCGGGTTCTCTGAAACGCCCGCGCGCCGATAGTTTCCAAGCCCTCGCTCCAGTCGATCCGCGAGCCGGCGATGTCAAAAAACGCATCGTCGGCGATGGTCTTGAGGGTGGAGGGGAGCTTGACATAGAGCAGGTTGCTCGCATTGCAGAACGCCGCGTTGCAGACCGTTTCCAGCCCCTCGGGGAGGACGACGCCGACCAGCGAAGAATTGCCGCTCATCGCGCCTTCGCCGATGGACTTGACCGCCACGCCGTTGATGGTCGTCGGGATTTCCACATAGGCGTGCTGCTGCGTATAGCCGGTGATCGTGCCGGTCACCTCGTCAAACTCAAACCAGCTTTCGTTGTCCTGCGCGTCTCGCACGACGGCGTTCTTTCCGCTGGGACGAAGATGATCCACCGCATCACCGACGTTTTCAAGCGCTGCGGCATAGGCGTCGAACTGGTCGTCCGGCACATAGATCACATAATCATCCGGCATCCAAAAGAAGCAGAAATCCGGCTCCAAAAAGACCGGACATTCGCCCTCAAAGCAGATCTCGCGCAGGTTATCGCAGTTCATAAAGGATCTGCTGATCATGCGCACGCTGGCGGGGATGGTCACGCTCGTCAGCGACGGGCAGCGGTTGAAGTTGCTGCCGTCGATGACCTCCAGCCCATCGTTGAGCGTGACGGATTGCAGCCCTTCCATGTTCGCGATGGCGGTCTCCTGCAAGACGATCATGGTATCGGGCAGGGTCAGCGAGGTGACCGCGTTCTGGTCGCACAGCGCGCTGAACATCAGCCTGTACGTCGTCATTCCATCAACCTCTGCGGGAATCGTGACGTCGCCGCTGAGCGCGCCCTCTACATAAGCGGCTTCATTAAACTCGTCATACATCCATACGAGATCGCCCATGGGCGGGGCCACGCCCTCCTCTGCCAGCGACAAGCCGCTCATCAGCAGCAGACAAAGCGCCAACAGAATCGCCGTCATTTTCCTCATTTGCCGATTCCTTCCTTTCCTTGCGTCATATGCTCATTCACAATCGGTGTCCCGCAATGCGGGCAGAATTTCATGAAATCCGATAAAACCGTATCACATATCGGGCAGAGACGGTGGCTCCTCTGATAGAGCTGAAACAGATTGCTTTGCGGAAGCCGTCCGCCGCATTGCGGGCAGACATACAGCTTCGTTGACACAAAGCTCGCGCAGCGCGGACAAACCTTGATCTGTTTCATGCTCTCCGTCCCAAAGCCGTATGGCAGCGTCCGCTTAAGCGCTTCCATCGCGCTCCCCCTTTCCATATTGCAACCGGCATCCGCAGCGATGGCAAAAGACCCAATCTCTCCAAACGCGCGCGCCGCACTGCGGGCAGAATGCGGGCTTCTCCTCCCATGGGGAGCATGTCACGCATTCCAGCGTGTTGGGATTGTACATCACATCTGCCACCCATTTCCCGCATCGTTGACAGCAGCTGAAATGCTCCCGCCCCTCCGTCTGCCACGCCTTCATTCGGGCGGTCTCCACAGGCTGAAGCGGCATGATCCGAGTTGTGCAAACGGCCGCGCCGGATACCTCGCAGAAAAAACGAAAGCGCATTCCCCCTCCATCCTGCAAGACCCGATATGCCGCCGTGCGATGCAGTCTGTAATCCACGAGCATCCCTCCAGTATAGCATTGATTGATGCCTTGACTCTATCAACAGCGTAATCTATAATAAAACCATCCACACAATCCAAGTACGCTAACCGCTTGTTCCGGTTCTGCATACTAACCGGAGGGTGAAGCCGATTATCAGGAAATCAGTTACTATGTATATTATACGCTTTTTTCACTGATTTGTCCCCACACCAACGCCTTAAAAGGGTGGGAAAAACAACTTTTTCCGAATGAGGGGTCTAACAGCATCATTTAAGGAGGGCGTTCCCCATGAAAAAGACGCTTGTATTGCTAAGTGCGTTTCTGCTGCTTGCAGTCCTGCTGTCCGGCTGTTCCGTCGGTAAGAACGAGCTCAGCGCATCTAACCCCGTGACGCTGACCATGTGGCATGTCTACGGCAGTCAAACCGAATCGCCGCTGAATGAATTGATCAATGCGTTTAACCGCACCGAAGGAAAAGAAAAGGGCGTGACGATCAACGTGGTTTCGGTATCCAATTCTACGGATATCGATGCCGCGCTGATAGCCTCCGCCAACGACGAACCCGGCTCCGTGGCGCTGCCGGATCTGTTCACGGCATATCCGCGCATTGCAGAAAAAATCGGCCTTGATCGTCTGCTTGATTGGAAAGCCTATTATGATGAAAAAGAGCTTTCCGAATATGTCCCGGACTTCTTGAATGAAGGTCTTTTTGGCGATCAGCTTTTGATGCTGCCCATTGCCAAATCCACCGAGCTTTGCTTCGTCAATCAGACGCTCTTTGACCGCTTCGCCGCCGAAAATGATGCAACCATTGACGATATGCACGACTTTGAAAAGCTTTTTGCACTCTGTGATGCGTATTATGACTGGTCGAACGGTCAAACGCTGTTTCAGATCAATGATTTCTATCATTATTTTCTGGTAAACGTCGCCTCTTTGAACGATACGTTCATCAAGGACGGAAAGATCGATTTTGACAGCGAAGCCTTCCGGCACGTATGGCAGCCCATGGCGCGCGCGGGCATTTATGGCGGTCTGTGCGTGCAGGACGGCTATGCCTCCGACCGCTGGAAGACCGCCGAGGTGCTCAGCA
>CAZACG010000228.1:0-3414 GCA_964483645.1 uncultured Oscillospiraceae bacterium
GGAAGCGGTCATGCCCTTCTGCACCAGCGCCGTATATCCGCCGATGTAGTTTACGCCCGTCTCGCGAGCCGCATCGTCCATGGCGCGCGCCACGACGATGGGGTCTGCGCAGGCCGCCGCAACGAGGCTGGCGGGCGTGACGGAAATGCGCTTGTTGACAATCGGAATGCCAAACTCACGCTCGAGCTCCTCGCCGGTTCTGACCAGATGTTCGGCCTGCTTGGTAATACGGTCGTAGATCTTCTGATAGAGGATCTTCTTATCCGGGTGCGCGCACTCATACAGAGAGATACCCATGGTAATAGTACGAATATCCAGCTTTTCCTCGGTGATCATTCGCACCGTCTGAAGAATTTCGGAAGTATTAATCATGCTGTCCTCCCGTATGCTCAAATCCTGTGCATAGCGTCAAAGATTTCGCTCTTTTGAATGCGGATCTGTAGACCCAGCTTATCTCCCAGCACGGACAGCGCTTCCTTCAGCTGATCAAATTCACTGCGGGAGATGTCCACGATCATCATCATGTTAAACATGCCCGAGAGAACCGTCTGCGAGATGTCCAGGATGTTCGCCTCATGCTCAAAGAGCACAGCGCTGACCCGCGCAATAATGCCAATGGTATCGTTGCCCACAACGGTGACAACGGCGGTATTCTTCTTTTCCATGGAATTCAATCCTCCTGTTGCTGTTTTATGGTTGTATGGTTTCTCCTGCATTTACACGCCGGAGATCATTCGAATGCATTCTCCGGCAACCTGCTGCGGCGTATCGCATAGGCAATCCGCGCCCATGAGTTCCCGCCTGTCGCCCATGCCGTACGTCACGCCGATGGCGTAGGCTCCGGCAGCGCGGGCGTTGCTCACATCGCTTGCACGGTCGCCCACGGCGATGACGCGGCGCGCGCCTAATTCGCGTTCCCACATGCCGATGCGTTCCGCCTTGGAAACGCCGGACACATAACCGCTGTGCAGCGTTATATACGGCGCAAAACCGTAGCATTCAAGGCAGGCTTCGCAATACGCCTCGGCCCCGTTGGTCAGCACAGCCAGCACGGCATGGCGCGAAAGCCTTTCCAGCATTTCCGGCACGCCCTCGTACACCACGCCGATGGTTCTGACCAGCTCGGTTTCCACCTCGTCAATCAGCCGGTTATACAGCGATCTTCGATCCGTCCCCACGCCCATGACGCGGCAAACCTCGTCCGCCGAAGGGCCGTTGAAGGAATCCGCCAGCTCATCGCTGATTTCGCCCGCGCCCATCAGCGCAAAGACGCGCTTGAACAGCTGCCGACCAAGCTCCCGGCTGTCCGTCAGTGTTCCATCCAGATCAAACACGATCAGTATAGGTTTCTCGTCGACATGCGTGTGCATGGCTGCGGTTTTCCGAAAGGACGCCGCAGCGGGTTGTATGTTCATCAGCGAACCTCCTTAATGACGCCCTGACGATAGGCCGCAAGCAGCGCCATCAGATCCTTGATGCGCTCCCGCAGCGCCTCGCCCTCGTCCGTATCTGCAATCAGCAGACGACGCGGCATCGCCTTGACGCGGCTTTGCACAGAATGGATATCCTGCTCGGCAGAAATCGCGGCAGCCGTAGATTCAAAGGGCTGATGCGCAACCAGCGTCAGCTCGTGGGATGTAAAAATGAGCGTGTAGCCCGCAATGCCCGTCACTTTTTGATAGGCACGCGAGAGTCCTCCGTCAATGACCAGCAACCGTCCCCCGGCCTTGATCGGGCTTTCGCCGTGGCTGAGCTTAACGGGAACGTGACCATTGATGATAAAGCCGCTTTCGCTCAAATCAAACTCGCGCAGGATGCCCAGCGCGGTTGCCTCGTCGTTTTGATACCTGTAATATGCGTTCTTTCTTTCCTCATGCGTCTGCTTGTCCGAGACAAAGTAGCGTTCAAAGGTCGCCATTTTTTCTTTGCCGAAGAGCGGGGATTTCGCACCGCAGCTCAAATACCAGAGGAAATCCTGCCCATCCTGACGCGCCTTGCCGTGAAGCGTGGCAAAATATCCCTGCCGCGCTAGCTGATCGGCTGCGTCAATGGCCGCGCGTCCGCGCAGCTCGCTGTCCGGCGAAACGGGAATCGTCGCAAACGTCCCGTCCTCCTGCATGGGGATGCAGCCGTGATAAAGCAAATTTCCGTTACAGCGCAGATACATGCCGCCCGCGCTGTATAGAAACTGCACGTGGCGCTGAAGCTTATCGGAATGCGCGAATTCAAGCACAAGCCTGTCCATCACCTCTTGCTCCAGCGGCGTCAATGCATATGGATCCACCGGATCAATCGTCGGAAAACAGCAGCTGCGCAACGGATAATACCTGCCGCCCAACTCAATGGTCTCCCTGTCAAAATTAATCCTATGCAGCAGGCGGCGCTCCTGCATGCCATATTCCGGATGACGCGCAATCACCTGTCCTTCAAGCTTAAAAAGCAGAACGGCTGCGGCTTTATGCATGCGCGCGATCTGCATTTCATCCTCGTGAAGCTCCTCGCCATTGTCCCTTGGCAGGAATGCCTCGCAGGGATCGTCCTGATAGCACATCGCCAGCGTCGCAAGCGGACGCAGCGAGATACCATAGCCGACCTCCAGCGTTTCCAGATTGCCGTATTTGACCGAGGTAACGATCACCTGCGCGATGCAGACCTGCGACAGCGCCGCCGCACCCATCCATGCAATGTCATGATTGCCCCACTGTACATCCACCTGATGATAGCTTTGCAGCGCATCCATGATCAAATCGGCACGCGGCCCTCTGTCAAAGATATCGCCGATGATATGCAATCGGTCAATCGCCAGCGTCTGAATGACGCGGCTGAGCGCAATGATGAGCGCGTCCGCCTGCCCGGTTTCCAGAATCGACTGCATCAGCTCTCGATAATAGCCCTCCTTGTCGGGCGTATTATCGGAGAGCAGCAGTTCTTCAATCAGCGCGCCCATCTCCGCAGGCATCGCCTCGCGCACACGCTTTCGGGTATATTTGACAGAGCATACGCGGCAAACCTCCACTTTGCAGCGCATCCATGATCAAATCGGCACGCGGCCCTCTGTCAAAGATATCGCCGATGATATGCAATCGGTCAATCGCCAGCGTCTGAATGACGCGGCTGAGCGCAATGATGAGCGCGTCCGCCTGCCCGGTTTCCAGAATCGACTGCATCAGCTCTCGATAATAGCCCTCCTTGTCGGGCGTATTATCGGAGAGCAGCAGTTCTTCAATCAGCGCGCCCATCTCCGCAGGCATCGCCTCGCGCACACGCTTTCGGGTATATTTGACAGAGCATACGCGGCAAACCTCCACCAGCCTGTAAATCGTCAGGCGATACCATTCCTCGGAGACCACACGCTGCTTTTTGAGCAGCGCAAGCTTCTCATCCGGATAGTAAATCAGCGTAGAGAGCATATCC
>CAZACG010000229.1:0-3406 GCA_964483645.1 uncultured Oscillospiraceae bacterium
GCGTCTCCCCTCGCTCGTCCAGCTCGCGCAGCGCAGCGAACAGCCTCGCCGCCGCGTCCTCCGGATGCAGCGCGCTGCCCAAGCTGATGAACGTGCGCCCGCCGAAGTCATGCTCATTGAAGCCCAGAATCGCCACGCGTTCGCCCTGCGCCTGCGCCTCGTCATACTGCGCGCAGATCGCCTCGATCACCCTCTGCGCCTCGCCTTCAAAAATAACGGTCCTTGCCTTGGGCGCATAGTGCTTGTATTTCATGCCCGGCGAGCGGGCAATATCGCCCTTCGCCAGCGGGCTCATCACATGCTCGTCCACGCGCACGCTGCCCAGCACTGCCTCAACCATCTCGGCCGTAATTCCGCCCGGTCTGAGGATGATGGGCACCTCGCCCGTCGCGTCGATGACGCTGGATTCAACGCCCACGCCGCTCGGTCCATCGTCCAGAATAAGCGCAATGCGCCCGTTCATATCCTCAAAGACATGCCGAGCGGTCGTCGGGCTCGGCTTGCCGCTCCGATTTGCGCTCGGCGCCGCTATCGGGCAGCCGCTTGCGCGAATCAACGCGCGCGCCGCCTCGCTGGCAGGCAAACGAATGCCCACGGTATCCAAGCCTCCGGTCACGGCATCGCAGATACAGTCCGCTCTGGGCAAAATCAGCGTCATCGGTCCGGGCCAGAACGCCTCCATGAGCTTTTTCGCCGCCTCGGGAATCTCACGAACCAGCGGAGGAATCTGCTCCACATTGTCCACATGCACGATCAGCGGATTGTCTGCCGGACGCTCCTTCGCCGCAAAGATTTTCAGCACAGCCTCTCGGTCAAGCGCATTCGCGCCAAGCCCATAAACGGTCTCCGTCGGCATACCGACAAGCTCGCCTGCGCGGATGAGCTGTGCAGCCTCTTCAAGCGACTGCGGCGTAACCGGCTTGATCTGTGTTTTCATACGTATCCCTTCTTCGCTTTCTCAGTCCACGGCGTTCATCCTGCGCAGCTGCTCCTGCTGATCTGCAAAGATGAGCGCGTCGATGATCTCGTCCATATCCCCGTCCACAAACGCATCAATGGTATAAATGGTCTTGCCGATGCGATGATCCGATACCCGTCCCTCGTTGAAGTTATAGGTTCTGATGCGCTCGCTCCGATCGCCCGTTCCTACTTGGGAGCGCCGATCGGCGGCATAGGCCTCGTCCTTTTCGCTCTGCATTTTCTCATAAAGCCTTGCGCGCAGCACGCGCATGGCCTTATCGCGGTTTTTCAGCTGGCTCTTTTCATCCTGACAGGTCACCACCAGCCCCGTGGGCAGATGCGTGATGCGCACGGCACTGTCCGTTTTGTTGATGTATTGTCCGCCATGTCCCGACGCTCGATACACATCCACGCGCAGATCATTGGGGTCGATCTTCACATCAACCTCCTCCGCTTCCGGCAGCACAGCAACCGTCGCCGTGGAGGTCTGACGCTTTCCGTTGCTCTCGGTCACGGGAATGCGCTGCACGCGATGCACGCCGCTTTCGTATTTGAGCCTGCTAAACGCGCCGTTTCCGCCGATAGAGAAGACGGCTTCCTTGACGCCGCCCAGCTCCGTCATATTTGCATCCATCATCTCGACCCGCCATCCGCGTGCCTCGGCATAACGCATGTACATGCGCATGAGCATGGCACCAAAGAGCGCCGCTTCCTCTCCGCCCGCGCCGCTGCGAATTTCCATGACCACGTTTCTGTCCGCATCCGGATCTCGCGGCAGCAGCAGAAGCTGAATCTCGCGTTCCGTCTCGGGAATGCTCTGTGCGAGCGCTGCCAGCTCCTCCTTGGCCATCTCACCCATGTCGGGATCGGAAAGCATGCCCTGCGCTTCCTTCCTATCCGCAAGCATCTGCGCATAGCGGCGTACGGCGGCGTCCAAAGGCTCGAGCTGGCTGTGTTCACGCATGAGCGCGCGCCATTTTTCCTGTTCCTGAACAACGTCCGGGTCGGACAGGAGCGCGCCAAGCTCCTCATATCTCGGATGAACCCAGTCTAGCTTTTCAAGCATAGCTTACTCCTCATTAAACGCATATACAGCACGCCAATTCCCCCCAAGATCCCGCAGCGCATACGGTTTCCCGATGTGCTCGCTCAGCAGCTGCGAAACAACTTCCTTCTGCTTCCATCCGATTTCAAAAAGCAGACAGCCGCCCTTTGCCAGATGATCGGGCGCTTCTTGAACAATTCGGCGGTAAAAGTCCAGCCCATCTGCGCCGCCATAGAGCGCAAGCTCCGGCTCCCTTTGCACCTCGGGCATCAGTTCTTTCATTTCCTCGTCCGAAATATAGGGCGGATTGGATACAATCAGATCAAAGATCTCTGCGCGGCAGGCGGAAAAGCAGTCGCTTTTCAAAAAGCGTACGTTTGCGCCCAGCCTTTGCGCATTGTCCTTCGCAATGGCAAGCGCCGTATCGCTGATATCCACAGCCGTAACCACGGCATGCTCACAGCACTTGGCGATGGATACCGCCAGCGTGCCGGGGCCTGTGCCGATATCCAATACTCGCCCGGCCGATTTGCCGAGAATTTCAACGGCCTTCTCGCATACAACCTCCGTGTCAAAGCGCGGTATCAGCACGCCGGGTTCCACATGAAAGGAAAGCCCCATGAATTCCGCTTCGCCTAGAATATACTGCATCGGCTCTCGCTGCGCGCGCCGCAAGACCATCGTCTCGTATTGCTCCAGCTTCTCCGGCGTCACCTCGCGCGCATCGTCCAGCTGCATACGCAACCGATCTTCACCAAGCAGATGCGCAAGCATCGCTCCCGCGTCATAGCCGCTCTCCGGCACGTCCGCCGCTTCAAGGCGGCTTCTCGCCGCTTTCAGCGCTTCCCGAATCGTCACTCGGCCGCGCCTTCCTCTCTCGACTTCTGCTCGTCTTCCTGCTCCGGCTCATCCTTTTTGCATCCGTTATAAACACACACGCCCGGATCAAGCTCATCCTTGTAATGTTCAGGTCCGGCCTTCGCAGCCTTCATCGCCGCAATGGCTACCTCCAGCATTTGTTCATCCGGCTCGCGGGTAGTCAGATGCTGAAGCTGCAAGCCCGGCCAGCGCAGCGCGCGCACAAGGATATGCTCACCCGCATGCGCCAGCCCCTTGAGCACCTCGTAGCCAAGGCCCGTGACAATGGGCAGTAGCAGGATGCTGCGCAGGAAGCGCAACGCAAAGCCCATTTTCTCCACGCCAAAGAGCAGATAAATCAGTTCATCGGCGATCGAGCCGATCAGAATCGACACAATCATCACCAGAAACAGGAAGGCCGTGCCGCAGCGCGGATGCAGACGTGAGAACTTTTTCGCATTCTCCGGGGTCAGCTCCTGATCAGCCTCGTTGCAGTAAACCGTCTTGTGCTCTGCGCCGTGATACTGGTAAACGCGCTTGATA
>CAZACG010000230.1:0-3403 GCA_964483645.1 uncultured Oscillospiraceae bacterium
TTCTTCGCCTTCTGCAAAAGCAGGGCATAGACGTGTATGTGGTGATGACGAAGAATGCCTGCCGGTTTGTTACGCCGCTGACATTTGAAACGTTGTCGGGGCATCCCGTTGCCGTGGATACATTTGAGCGTCCGGCAACATGGGAGGTTGAGCATATTGCGCTGGCCAAGCGCGCAGATCTGTTTTTAATTGCCCCGGCCACCGCGAATATCATCGCCAAGATGGCCTGCGGAATCGCGGACGATATGCTCTCTACAACTGTATTGGCGACCCGCGCGCCCGTGATGATCGCGCCTGCGATGAATACCGGCATGTGGGATAATGCGGCTACACAGGAAAATCTTCAAAAGCTCGTTTCCCGCGGCGTACACGTCGTTGCACCGGCAAACGGACGTTTGGCGTGTGGCGACAGCGGAGCTGGCAAGCTTGAGGATGTCGCCGTCATCGCGCAGCGCGCCATAGATGTGCTTTTGAACGTGCATCAGGATCTTAAAGGCCTTCATGTGTTGGTGACTGCCGGTCCTACGCGCGAAGCGCTCGACCCTGTTCGCTATATCACCAATCGTTCTTCCGGCAAGATGGGCTACGCCATTGCGCAGGCTGCGCGTCGGCGCGGCGCGGAGGTCACGCTGCTCAGCGGACCTGTTTTCCTCCAAGCGCCTCAAGACGTACGGCTCATTTCCTTCACGACAACACAGGATCTTCTTGACGCTGCGCTTGCTGCTGCGCCGACGCAGGATATTCTGATTCAGGCTGCCGCGCCCGCAGATTACCGGGCAAAGGAAATTGCTCCGCAGAAGATCAAGAAAAAAAGTGGAGAGGATCTGACGCTTCATCTTACCGAAAACCCGGACGTCGCCGCGATGCTTGGCAAGAATAAGCGAGCAAATCAGGTGTTTGTGGGCTTTGCTGCCGAAACCAACGACGTTGCCGAGCATGCGCGCGGAAAGCTTCAAAAGAAAAATCTGGATATGATTGTCGCCAATGATGTAACCGCGCCCGGCGCAGGCTTTGATGTGGATACGAATATCGTCACGCTGATGACGCAGGAGGACACAACCTCGCTTCCCCTGCTTTCGAAGGCTGATGTGGCAGATCGGATTCTGGACCACGCATTCGCTATTTATCAGGCTAAGCAACCCTAAATGCATAGCAAAAACTGCCACCTTTCTGCAGACGGCAGTTTTTTTGCACCATAAAGAAATTACGCAAAGCGACGTGCACGAGCACAAAGCCGCTTCATGATGGAAACTGCATCGGAGTAGGGACGTGTCCGGTGCGCTTTTGGGATTCAAGAACGTATAAATCTTGACGAAATACGTTTTTATGCATATAATTGATTGTATGCTACTTGAATATGGGATTATTCACCTATACATGAAGGGAGGCGGCACAGAGAATGAAGACGACGAACTGGCAAAGCGTCATGCTGTGTGTCTGCATCCTCCTTTTTTCCGGTCTGCTGCTCTGCGGTGGTTCGCGATTGATCGGTTCACAGCAGGAAGAACCCTCTTATGAACGTATCGTGGTCAAGGCTGCTTACCTGTGTAGCGCTCCTCTTCAAAATCAGGAAACGCAGCAAAGCGCGCAGGAGCAGCCGAAGGGGGAAAGGGCGGACGTTTCTCGCGTGGCCGTCGTCCCCCCCGGGAATCCCTCCATTACGCTGAAAAGGGACGCCAACGGCAATATCCTTTTTCATAAAAGCTATCTGAAGACCGTGTATCGGGCGTTTTCTCTCGGAGATGGGTTTGCATAGCTACAAAATGCAGAATCTGTCACCGTGAAATATTGAACGAAGCAAAGAGAGGGACAACATTATGGCCAAGAAAAATATGAAGGCTAAGAATCCGCGCAGCCGTGCGATTCTTTCGCTGATTGCGCTTCTGGTTGTTGTCGCCATCGTCAGCTATCTGGCGATCTGCGGCGCAGGTAAGGGCACAAGCATCCACTACCTCAAGCCTTGGGGAGAGGCAATCAGTCTGGGACTTGACCTGCGCGGCGGCGTGTATACCGTCTATCAGGCTGAGGACGACGGCAGCGATGAATTCTCCAGCAAGATGGATTCCACCGTCAACATTCTTACCAGCCGTTTGACCCGACAGGGCTTCACCGAGGCGACTGTTACCCGTCAGGGCAGCGACCGTATTCGCGTGGAGATTCCCAATGTCTCCGATCCCAACGAAATTCTGACCATCATCGGCAGCCCCGCGCAGCTTGACTTTGTCGATGAAGCAGGCAACGTGCTGATGGATGGCTCAATGGTCGAAAACGCTGTTGCTGCGCAGGATGAAAACGGCAGCTACTGTGTCTCCTTCAAGCTCAACAGCGAGGGCTCCAAGCTCTTTGCCGAAGCAACCGCTGCCAATCTGGGCAAGACGATTTCGATTCTGCTTGACGGCGAAGTGGTCTCCGCGCCGACCGTTGAGACCGTCATTGCCGGCGGACAGGGCCAGATCACCGGCAGCTTCAGCGCTGAGGAAGCGAAGACGCTCGCCAATCTGATTCTTTCCGGCGCGCTGCCGCTCAACCTCACGCAGCTTGAGGTGAGCGCGATTTCCGCTACGCTGGGCGTTGAAGCGCTTGACCGTGCTGTGCTCGCGGGTGCGATTGGCGTTGCGCTGGTCATGCTCTTCATGCTCTTCCGTTACCGCCTGTGCGGTCTGGTTGCCGATATCGCGCTGACGATCTATGTGCTGATCGTCGTGCTACTGCTTGTGCTCACCGGCGCGCAGCTGACCCTGCCGGGCGTCGCCGGCATCATTCTGGGCATTGGCATGGCGGTTGACGCGAATGTCGTCATCTTTGAACGTATCCGTGAGGAAATCGCTGCCGGCCGGCCGTTGGCTTCCGCCATCAAGAAGGGCTTTGCAAACGCTCTGTCTGCGATTGTCGATGCGAATATCACCACCATCATTGCAGCTATCGTACTCTACATGTTTGGTACCGGCACGATTCGTGGCTTCGCGCTGACGCTGGGCATCGGTGTTGCCGCGTCCATGTTCACCGCCGTCTTTGTTACTCACAAGCTTCTTGATCTTTTCGCCGACATGGGCATCAAGAATCAAAAGCTGTACGTGCGTTAAGGTGAGGAGGAAAAAGGCATGAAAATTGAAATGAAGAATCACCTGAAGCCGTGCGCTGCGGTGTCCTGTGCAATTATTCTGGTCGCCATTGTGCTGGCCCTGACGGGGCATGGCATGAATCTCGGTATTGATTTTACCGGCGGCACCATCATGACCTACAACATGGGCGAAGCCTTTGATGTAAATGCTGTCAATGCCGCGCTTGTCGAGTGCGGTGTGAGCGATGCTCAAATCGCCAAGACCGGCGAGGAAGGCACGCAGGTGCAGATTCGCATCAGCGACAACGAGAATACCGATGATCTGCGCGCGCAGCTTGAGGA
>CAZACG010000231.1:0-3387 GCA_964483645.1 uncultured Oscillospiraceae bacterium
TTCTTCGTCATCACCACATACACGTCTATGCCCTGCTTTTGCAGAAGGCGAAGAATCTCGCAGGCTTTATATGCAGCGATGCCCCCGGTCACACCGAGGACAACGCATTTTTTAGCCGGATAATCAGACATCGCTTTCGGCGGTACGCTCATAGGCGATCAGTCCGCGATTGACCTCGTCAATGGCGATGGAGACGGGCATATTCTCCTTGTCCTTGGCGTCAACCAGCGGCGGAATACCGTCCATCAGCTGACGCGCGCGCTTGGAGACTTCAACAACGAGGGTATAACGGCAATCGGCCTTTTCAAGAAGCTGCAAAATGCTGGGGTTGGTCATAGACATATTTAACGTTCCTCCTCTAAATTTTCTGTCATCGGGCGAACGCGCATCATGCGCGCTGTGTTTCCTTCAAATAGATATCGCGCAGGCGTTGATACGCTGCGTCGAGCTCGTCGTTGACAACCTGATAATCATACTGACGAGCCAGCGGAATTTCTCGCTTAGCCGTTTCAAGCCGCGCCAATACCTTCTCTTCGGTTTCCGTACCGCGATCACGCAGGCGCTTTTCAAGCTCTTCAAAGCTCGGAGGAAGCACAAAAATGCTCACGCACTCCGGCATCCCGGCGCGTACCTGCATCGCACCCTGCACCTCGATTTCAAGCATCACGTTGACGCCCTTTTCAAGCAGAGAAACCACGTAGGATTTCGGAGTGCCGTAGCAGTTGCCTGCAAATTCCGCATGCTCTAAAAAATCGTTATTCGCGATGCGCTCTTCAAATTCCTGCCGGGTAATGAAAAAGTAATCCTTTCCATCCACCTCTCCCGGACGCGGCGCGCGGGTTGTTGCGGAAACGGAAAAAGCAATTTCGCCCTCAAATTCCGCAAAAAGCTTTTCCTTGAGCGTTCCCTTGCCCACGCCGGACGGACCGGAATAGACGAAGAGCACACCCTTCTTCTGTGCCTGCATCAGAGCTCTTCCTCCTCCACAATGGCTGTATTGTCCTTGATGTCGAAGCGATGCGCGATGGTCTCCGGCTGCACGGCGGAGAGAATCACATGATCGCTGTCGGATATGATGACGGCGCGCGTTCTGCGGCCATATGTCGCGTCAATCAGGCGGCGCTCTTCCTTAGCCTCCTGAATGATACGCTTGACGGGCGCGGAATCAGGGCCGATGATGGCGATAATTCGGCTTGAAGAAATAAAATTTCCGTAACCGACGTTAATGAGCTTGATATCCACGTTTTTTCCTTGTCCTCACTCAATATTCTGTACCTGCTCGCGCAGCTTTTCAATTTCTCCCTTGGCCTGCACAACCAATTGAGCAATGGCACTGTCTCCGGCCTTGGAGCCGATGGTATTGATTTCGCGATTGAGCTCCTGCACAAGAAAATCAAGCTTCCGGCCCACAGGCTCCTTCAACTGCGCTGCGGCGCGGATCTGCGCGATATGGCTGACAAGGCGCACCAGCTCTTCATCGATCGCCGCGCGATCGGCAAAGATCGCGACTTCGGTGATCAGACGCGTCTCATCAATTTCGCCCTGCGCAAGCTGAGCAATGCGCTGATGAAGCTTGTCGCGGTATTCTGTGACAACCAATGGTGCGCGCTCGGCAATCTGATTGCGAATACCTTCGATATTGTCAAGCTTTTCAAGGATATCCAGCCGCATGCTTGTGCCCTCGTCCTCGCGCATGCGCGAAAGGCTGTCAATCGCGCCGCCAAGCGCACGTTCAAACAGCGCTCGCACAACGTTTTGATCCTCCTCCCGTTCCTCAATGCGCAGCACATCCGGCAGACGGGAATAATCTACAACGGAAAGGTTGTTCTCCTTGCCAAGCTTTGCGGCAAGCGCTTCGAATGCATTTGCATAAGCCGCGGCAAGCGCTGTATCTACCACAACCTCGCGCGCGTCCTCCCTGTGATTCACATAGCTGACAAACACATCAACGTGTCCGCGCGCCAGCCCTGCGCCGACGCCCTTGCGCACAGCGTCGTCCAAGAAGGACAGGTGTCGGGGCAATCTGCAGGAGATATCCAGAAAGCGATGATTGACACTTTTAACCTCCACGGTCATTTCGCGTCCGTCTTCTTCGATCTGGCAGCGTCCGTAACCTGTCATGCTCTTCAATGCACATACACCCTTTCGGTTAAAACAATCATTTGATATTATAGCACCGCCTGCGAAAAACGGAAAGACCCTAAATCGGTTTTTTCATCGGTCGGCAGACGTCTTCTGCTTATCGGGCGTGTTTTGCGTGGAAATCGCGGCGTCAGGCGTGTTCAATAAGCCTAAGAACTCCGCTTCATCCATAATGCGCACGCCCAATGCGCGCGCTTTTTCCAGCTTACTGCCCGCACTTTCGCCGGCAAGAACAACGCTCGTCTTCTTAGAGACGCTTCCCGTGGCTTTGCCGCCGTTTCGGCGGATCAATTCCTCGGCTTGCGCACGCGTGAGCGTAGGCAACGTACCGGTCAGTACGAAGGTCATGCCTTCAAAAAGCGTTCCGGCGTTTTGATCACGCTTAATTTGCGGAGCAACGCCGTGCTCAAGCAAACGGCGCACCAGCCTCTGATTGTCTTCATCCGCAAAGAATTCCGTAATCGAGGCCGCGACGATGGCGCCCACATCCTCAAGGGCGACCAATTCCTCCTCGTTTGCGGTCATCAGCGCGTCCAGCGAGCCAAAGTGCTCCATCAGATCACGGGCGGTTTTCTTACCGATATTGGGAATGCCGATGGCGAAGAGGAATGCATCCAGCTCGCAGCTCTTGCTCTTTTCAAGCTCGGACAACAGCTTTTCCGCTTTCTTTGCTCCAAAGCCCTTCAGGGCGACCATGTCCGACTGCTGCAGCTCATACAGATCTGCCGGGGAACGCACGCCAAGCTGATCATAAAACAGCTCGGCAGTCTTTTCGCTGAACGCTTCGATGTCCATCCCTTGACGCGACGCAAAATGCGCCATGCGGGCGACAGCTTGCGGACGGCAGGTCTGACGATTCATACAAAAGATATGCGCGCCGCGCTGCGTCAGCTCGCCGCCGCACGCAGGGCATCGCGTCGGCGCTTTCAAATCGGTTTCAGGCGCTTTGCCCTCGCCCTCCCAGACGACGCCCATGATTTCGGGAATCACATCGTTGGAACGGCGAACCCAAACGTCGCTGCCGATCCGAACGCGCTTTCTGCAAATATCGCCATAATTATTGAGCGTCGCGCGCTTAACCGTTACGCCGCAGATGTCAACGGGTTCAAGATGGGCCAGCGGCGTAAGCTTCCCCGTGCGCCCAAGCTCCCACGTTACATCAAGCAGCCCGGTGACCATTTCCTGCGCGGGAAACTTAAAAGCGATGGCCCAGCGCGGAAATTTATCCGTGTTGCCCAGCACCTC
>CAZACG010000232.1:0-3385 GCA_964483645.1 uncultured Oscillospiraceae bacterium
CAGGATAAAATATACAGGGATTTTTTGTAGAGAGAAGGATTGGATGAGCAATATCGTGTTAATCGGCATGCCCGGATGCGGCAAGAGCACGGTCGGCGTACTCTTGGCTAAGCAGCTGGGCAAAGCTTTTACAGATACAGACGTTGTGCTTCAAGCCCGGGAAAAGCGCAAGCTTCAGGAAATGATCGACGATATCGGAATTGACGCATTTCTCCGAAAGGAGGAGCAGGCCATCGCTTCACTGGACTGTGAAAATACCGTTATTGCAACAGGCGGAAGCGTAGTATACGGCAAAGAAGCGATGAAGCATCTTCATCGAAACGGCACCGTCGTTTACATTCAGCTTCCTTATGAGGAAATCGAAAAACGGCTTTCCAATCTGGCTACGCGCGGCGTGACGCTGCGCAGTGGACAGACGCTGTTTGATCTGTACTGCGAGCGCATTCCGCTGTATGAAAAAGAAGCGGATACGATCGTAGACGCCGCCGGATATGATATTGAACAAACCGTATCTCAGATTGCAGCATGCGTTTGTGCCATGGAGGGCATCGGCGATGGCAAGTGAAATCTGGGATCTTTATGACGCTCGCGGCAATAAGGTCGAAAGAACCATGGCGCGCGGAGAGGAAGTGCCGCTGGGGCTGTATCATATCGCCGTACACATCTGGCCGGTCAACAGCAGAGGGGAGTACCTTGTGCAACGCCGTGCTCCGACCGTGCAATGGAATCCCAACTGCTGGGCGGTCACCGGCGGTTCGGCGATCAGCGGGGAAAATGCGCTGACCGCAGCCCTTCGAGAGCTTGAAGAGGAGCTGGGGTATCAGGCAACCATGCAGGAGCTTTCCCTGATTGCAAGGCTTCGCCGTTCCAATTCCTTCTGCTATGTATACTCGCTGAAAACAGACCGACCTGCGCAGGACTTTGTTCTGCAAAAAGAGGAGGTTTCAGCCGTAAAATGGTGCTCCCGTGAGCAGATTCAAAGCATGCTTGCGGATAATACGCTCTATAATTACGGAGACTCCTATTTTAAGATGCTTTTTGACTTTCATCGAAACAGTCGTTGATGGGGGAGATCTTCTTTCATCGACGCCATGAGGAATAGACATGAAAAAACTGTATTTTTCCACCTTTGTTCAAGGCCTTGAAAAGCCTGTCGAGCTTATGCTGCACAAAGAGGGCGGCGTGGCTGTTGAACGCATGCTCACCGGCGCCGCGCTGTATAAAAGCGTTCGCGAGCCCTCGCTGCCGTATGTTCATCAGACCTACCAGGTTCTGTTCCAGATGAAGCCTGTAGCCACTGTTAACGACGCGATCAAGCGTCTACTCGCTACGGGCGGCTGGCTTGATCGCTTTCCCTATGAGGAGACGCAGGGCAAGCGTTTCCGCATTGTCACCGCGCAGGAGGACAAGCTCGTCAGCGCCAATATGCGCTTGATCGACACGCTCGAAAAAGCGATCTGCGAAAATACGGGCATGAAGACCTACCGGGAGCGTCCCGACGTCGAGCTATGGATTCTTTGCCGACCTGAGGCCGCATATTTCCTCTGGCGCATCGGTAAGCATTCGGTGGGCAAGCAGGAGGGACAGCTGCGCGGCGACG
This sequence comes from uncultured Oscillospiraceae bacterium, assembly GCA_964483645.1. Taxonomy (GTDB): domain Bacteria; phylum Bacillota; class Clostridia; order Christensenellales; family Aristaeellaceae; genus Ventricola. Next base: position 1,601 of record CAZACG010000232.1, read on the forward strand.
TCTGCGCCGTCGCTTCTTTCCTTTCGCGCTGCGGCGGAAAGAACGCCGCCGTGCTTGGCTGCACAGGATCTGCTCTGCCCGCTGCGCTCAAGGCCGGTGGCGTGCGCACATTGACATGCGTGTGCCCGGATCCGTCAAGCGCGAAGCTTGTGTCCGGGAAGGTTTCGGGCATAAGAGTCTGCACAGGATCAAGCGGATATACCGATCTTGCAGACAACAGCCAGAGCGCAGTGCTCCTTCACCTGCCGTCGAAAACCGAAAAGACGGAGAAGACAGAATCCGAGCTGCGCAATACGCTCTATGAGGCCCGCCGTGTTTTGCAGGCAGACGGTCGTCTGCTTGTCATCGCGCCGCTTTCTCTCGCTGAAAGCACCATCCGAAAAACACGCGGAATCCAGCTTCTGGCAAGGTACGACCTTGTGCTCAGCGGACAAAAGTGCGCCATTTGGATGGCCGAGCCGAAGGACGACGAGGACGAAGCGTAAGTCATAGACGATCCATAGAGGGTTGATGCCAATTATGAAGTCAAAAAAGAAAAGAAAAAAGAAAAACGGCTCAGGCTTCGCGTTGCGGCTTATCATCGTCGCGCTGGCGCTTGCGGTGATCGGCATACTCGTCTGGCAGCTGAGCCAGACAGTTTCCGGTAACGCCACGACGGCTGTCGCAAAAACAAGCACGCTGGGCAACTATTACAGCGGAACCGTCGTCATCGCGCGAAACGAGAAAATCGTTGAAACCGAGAATATGACCAGCATTGACTTTGTCGCCGAAGAAAGCAGCAAGGTCACGCGTTCCGGCGTCATTTGCAAGGTTTATTCTTCCGGCTTTAATCAGACCGAAATCAGCCGTCTGGAAACCTATCGGGAAGAGATTCAGGCCTACCATATCAATCAGGTGCTCAGCACCTATGTGGACGCTGCACTGGACAGTGAAAACGAAGAAATCGCTTCTCTGGCCGCTCAAATCAGAACGCTCGTTCAAGGACGCGGCGTAGGCAGTCTCAGCAACCTCGAAAAGCAGCTGAGCAGTCTGCTTGAGGCGAGAAAGAGCTATCTGCGCCAGAAATACCCGGACGATCAGACGCTTTCCGAGCTTTATAAAGTTGAAAACGATCAGCTGAAGAAAATCGAAAGCTGGACGACGACGTATACAGCCGACGAAGATTGTCTGGTCAGCTTTTATACCGACGGGTATGAGAGCATGGTCAATTCTCAAACTTATCAAACGCTGACGCCGAGCGACGTCAAAAATGTCATCCGAGGCATCGCTCCGGAGCATTCCACGCTCTCGCGCGGAAGCGATCCGATTTTCAGAACAGTCAGCGAGGACGAATGGTACGCGCTGTTTCTATGCTCGGACAGGGACTGGAATCCGGTCGTCGGAGAAACGTACCAGATGCTTCTGACGGGCTTTGACAATTATGTGCTTGAAGCGCAGGTGGAATCCTTCACCAGAATCGGCGGAGATCTTCTTCTTCGCATGAGCATTGATTCCTCCGTTGTTCCCGTGCTGAACATTCGTACGTGCAGCGCGACCGTAGGCGATTTTGTTTCCGGCGTCCATGTGCCGATCAACGCGCTGTATACGATGGACAACATGATCGGCGTCGTCGTGCTGGAAGGAAGTCTGCAGACCTTTGTACCGGTAACGGTCATCTCTTATCCGGATCAAAATACAGCCTTTGTCAGACCGACGTTGAGCGGTTCTCCGCTTGAAGCGGATAAGACCGTGATGCTGTTTAATCAGTGAGGATATCTTCAATGGAATATGCAAACGACTTGCATG
>CAZACG010000233.1:0-3361 GCA_964483645.1 uncultured Oscillospiraceae bacterium
GCGCTGGTGGCAAAAACAAAGATCTCCCGCACGCCTTCGCTCCGGGCAATTTCAGAAAGCTCCGCAACGGCGTTTACAGAAGATCTCATGCTGACCTCCGTCAGCGCCCCATTTTCAAGGCCCGCAAACAGACGCGTGCCGCGACGCTCGCGGTGAATCGCGCAAAGGCGACCCGCTTCCCAGCCGGCAGTCAGAAGACGAATGGCGTTGGAACCGATTCCGATACAGGCAAGACGCATGGTCATTCCTCCACCTCTGCGGTCATCAATTCTGTCCGTATACCTCAAACTCATTTTCAGGCAGGAGTTCGTCGATGTTCCCTACCTCGTACACCGTCTCTCCGTACCATGAATAGCCGTATTCACGTCGTGCCGTTCGCTCTATGAAATCCGCCGAGTCAATCGTCTGCGCCTCAGCTCGGAGCTGGTTGTTGCGCGTCTGGGCATCGTAATACTCAGCAGCCGCCGCGTCAAGCTGCTCCTGCTGACGCTCCAGACTCACAGCCCTTTGCGGGAAGCGCGAGAGCATCAGCAGCGTCGTTGCAAACAAAAAGACTGCCAGCACCCTGAACGTCCGGATACGCAGCTTCCTCTTTTTCCACAGCTCTCGCCTCCGTTCAAAAATGTATAGTATGTTTTAATTTCGTCCCTTTTGCGCGTTTTCCTGCCCATCTTTTCCTCTTTTGGCACGAATTCCAACTTTTTTGAAGATTTTATCCGCCAGCCACCTGACGCCCGCCCCAATCGTCGCGCCATAGACGAGCATCCCTGTCGCCGCCCCCGCAAACACATACCAGCGAAAGGCCTCCGTCCGCATCTGTAAGGCACCTGCGACAATTGCTGCCGTGCAGCCTATTCCAAAGCTCAGCTCTGCCGCTGCGCGCAGCAGCACGCCGACGCCGCCCACGCGGCACAGCAGCAAGATCCCCTGCAACAATCCGCCCAAACCCGCGCCAATGAGCGTCATCGCCAGAAAAACGCGTCCCTGTTCCGCCGCCGTCACGCTATTTGCCCTTCTTTCTGAAAAGCCCCCTCTTGGGACGCGTCGGTTCGCTGTATTCAATCGTCGCGATCTCCCCTGTCACATTCAGCCGTCCGTCTTCCAGGTTCAGCTGCTCAATATGCAGCCCTTCGCCCAGCAGCGCAACCTCTCCGGCCGCGGTCTGCAAGACAACCTCCTCTTCATTAAAGCAGCTTACAGCCGTTACGCCCTCCACTGCGGCGCGGTTTCTTCCCGCCAGCGTCAGCGTATGCGCGCGCATGCTTTCCATCGTCTGCTCCATATCCATCGCCTCCCTGAAGAGAAGCTATGAACCGTTTCAGTCAAAAAGAACAAGCGAACGATTCACTCGTTCGCCCGCATGCGTTTCCCTTTATAGATTTGCAAACAACGCCGTAAGCTCCTCGCTGCCCGCCGCGCGCAATTCATCCAGCCATGCAGCATAGGTTTCGTCCGTAAGTTCCGTTTCTCCCGTCACAAAGCGGGCAATGCCCTCATCCACAAGCTCACCCAGCACGAGCGCAAGCTCGTCGGCGCGCGCCTGATTCGCTTCGCTTAGGCAATATGCGCTTGTCACCCGTTCAGCCACTGCCGCAACCTTCTTCGTTGCCTCGAGCACATGCACATCGGCTTCGCTGTTCACCTTCATGAGGAAGTCTTCCGGAGACAACCCCGGCATCGCCGTGCCGGTATACATGAGCGACTGCGCGCGAATTGTATTCATCGACCGTTCATCCGAGACGATGAAACTCCATTTTCCATCTTCGTCATAGCTGTAATCGACGCCCTCCTCACCGCCATAGGCCAAGCTCGCGCCATCCTGCGTGTAAAGCGCATCTACCCACCCGAGCGCCTGCGCAGGATCCTCGCATGCGCCGGTCACGGCAAAGCATCCCGTCCATGTATCGCCAAGCAGATCACGCCAGCGAATCTTTCCATCCGGGCCTGCCAACAGCAGCGGTTCATAATCCAACGTCGAATCGATCGGAACCAGCGAATACGGTACAGCGCCAACCATCAGTCCACTGACAGTCGCACGATCCTCCTCCTGCGTTTCCAGCAGAGATGAGCTGTGTACGCCCGTAAATGCATCCTCTCGCATCAAGCCCATGGTTCGCCACGTTTTGAGCTGCTCGATAAATGTTCTGTACGCGGGCATTTCCGGCGCAAAGACGACTTGTCCATTCTCGTTGCGCGCAAGATGATAATCGTCGGCTACGATACCAAAGTAAGGCAGCAGCCAGCGCATTTCATACACGCCCAGCATATCCATGGAAACCTCGTCGTTCTTGTAGTTACCGTTTGGATCGCCGTCCCGAATAGCGACGAGCGCCTCGGTCAGCTCCTCCAAGCTCTGCGGCATGGAAATACCCAGCTTCTCAAGCCACGCCCTGTTGATCCAGACCATCACCTGACGCTCCGCACGATTGATGAGCGGAAGCGACGCAATCCGCCCATCCTCAAGGGAAATGATGGCTCGACGCTCCGGATTTTCAGCAAGCAGCGCGCTCAGATTGGGCATATGCGCCTCAATCAGCGGAGCCAAATCAATGATCGCGCCGCTGTTTAACAAAGCAATCTCCTGCTCACGGGAGAGATTCGCTTTAAAAAGTACGTCTGTCTTGACATCTCCCGTCTGCATATCGGTTAGCAACCTCGCATATTCCTTCGCATCCGAAACGCCATGCGCGCTGACCTCGATACCTGTCAGCTTCTGCATGCGCTCAAAGAAAAGGCTTGTCTCCCATTCTCGTTCAACCGAATCGGATTCATAACCCGTCACGTCAAGCGCATACGCCGAAGCGCAAATCATGCTGATGAGCAACGCCGCCAGTAAAATCGTCGTTTTTTTCATTTTGTCCTCCATCGTCGGCTCGCTCTCGCGCAGGCCGCATGCTTATACTCCCTGCATTATAACACATCCTGCGCCGGATAAAAAGAGTGTTTCACGAATGGTCAGGGCAGACTGTATGAGGCGACGCGCCAAGGCTCCGATGCTAAAACAGGCTCTCTCGCCATAGACTGTTCTATCTCAAGCAGGGAGGAATCAGATTGCTTCAAAAGCTGTTTTCCGTCTGGCGCGCGCGCCACGTGCTCATCGTGGGCAAGGCAGGTTGTCAGGTCTCCTTCACGCAGCTGTTTTTCGAGGAACTTGGTGCAAAGGTCGCGCGCATTCCCGGTAGCGCAAGCTCCGAAACACTCTGCCGCGCGCTGAACGCAGGCCGGATCAATGCGCTGATTGTCCCCGAAGCGCATACGCTCTGCACCGAAGACGACCCCTTTTCCCATCTGCAAGCACTCAGCAAATTGCTGATCGAAGCGCGCGAGGCCGGCGTTCCGCTGGTCATCCTCTGCTCGGATG
>CAZACG010000234.1:0-3358 GCA_964483645.1 uncultured Oscillospiraceae bacterium
CGCCATATTTTTCCGCCAGCTCTTTCGCGCGCTCCTGATTGATGTCATACAGACCGACGATTTTGCAGTTCGGATTATCCGCATATTCGGGCAGATGACGCACCTGCCCGATTTTACCGCAGCCAATCAATCCTATAGTTACCATTTCGAACTCCTCCTTCAACTTATCCTGCGGCGCATACGCGCCGACCTCTCGTAAAGGCGGTAATCAGGATTGGCGTTCCTTTCTCTGAAGCAGCACAGCCGCAATCACGATGAATCCCTTGAACGCCTCGCGCAGGAACGGAGGCACACCCATCAGGTTCAGCAGGTTGTTCATCACGGCGATAATCAGCATGCCCAGCACAGTACCCACGATGGAGCCCTTGCCGCCGCTCATGCTCGTTCCGCCGACGACAACCGCCGCAATAGCGTCCATCTCATAGCCGCTGCCCGCATTGGAATAATCCATGGAGCCAATGCGCGCGACCTGGATGATCGCCGCCACGGACACCAGAAGGCCCGAAAGGGTGTAAACCAGCGTCAGCACCTTCTCCACATTGATACCGGAAAGGCGTGCGGTACGTTCGTTGGAGCCGATAGCATATACGTAACGGCCAAACGTCGTCTTCTTCGATATTACATACAGAATGGCCGCAATAATCAGCCAGTAGAAAATCGGAAGCACCACATGTCCGCCGATCTTGGTGTTTGCAATCGCCAAAAACTCCGTGGGAACCTTAACGCCCTGCGTCTGCATCACCTGCTGGGTCACGCTTCGGCAGATCTTCATCATACCCAGCGTCGCAATGAAGGCGGGGAGCTTCTGCCATGCAATCAGGAAGCCCGATACGCTTCCAATCAGCATGCCCATCGCCAGACAGGCCGCAATACCGATGGCAAACGCCGGAATGCCCGTGATGCCCATTGAAGTCATCAGACCGTTCGGCGTGCTGCTGATGAAAACCATCAGCGTCGCGCCGACCGCGGCCAGCGTAGAACCCACCGCCAGATCAATACCGCCGGAAATGATGACCAGCGTCATGCCCAGCGCGACAATGCCTACGCTTGCGTTGTTGCGCAGAATATTGATCCAGTTGCGACTCCAATAGGAAAACCACTCGCCGACGCTGTCAAAATCAAAGCCCAGCGCAAGCGTCTGCAAAATAATCATCAGCACAAGCACACACGCCGTGGAAAAAAGCGGTTCCGTTTTCCACTTCCGCACAGCCTTCTGCATCAGGTTTTCGTTTTTAATCTGTTGTGTCATGGTTGATGTTCTCCTCTCTGTCGCCTCAGCCGCCGGTTGCCAGACGCATCATTTCATGCTCGTTCATCATATCGCCCGAAACCTCGGCGCGCACGCTGCCGTGATACATCACCAGCGCACGATCGCACAGGCGGATAATCTCCTGTGCCTCGCTGCACAACACAACAATGGCTACGCCCTCGTCTGCCAGACGATGAATGATCTCGTAGATTTCCTCCTTCGCGCCTACGTCAACACCCTGCGTCGGGTTATCCAGAATCAGAAGCGAAGGATTCGCGCTGAGCCACTTAGCCAGCACAACCTTCTGCTGGTTGCCGCCAGAAAGGCTCGTAATAGAGTCAGATACGCATCCCATCTTGATTTGCAGATTTTTCTTCTGCTCAAGGAACTGCGACATCTGCCGCTTTGAATCAATCAAGCCAAACCGCGTCATTCGCGGCAGCGTAACAATAGTTCCGTTTTCAAGAATGTTCATATCCTTGATGATCCCGTTTTCCTTGCGATTGCGCGGCAGATAACCAATGCCCAGATTAAGCGCCTGCTTGGTCGAGCGGATGACAACCGGCTCGCCCTTGAAAACGATCTGTCCCTGATATCTTCCCTCCGCGCCGAATACCGTGCGGAAGAGCTCACTGCGTCCGTCGCCAAGCAGTCCGGTCACGCCAAGCACCTCGCCGGCGCGCACGCTGAGCGAAATGTTCCTGAAATGCGGCTCCTGCGAAAAGCGCTCAAGCCGAAGCACCTCTTCGCCCACTTTTCTTTTGCGCTCCAGACGGCGGACAGACACCTCATGCCCGACCATTTCACGCGCAAGAATGTCCGTGTTGACGTCCTTTACAAAACCGTCCGCAACCATCACGCCGTCTCGCAGCACGGTATACCGGTCGCAGATCTCCATGACCTCCCGCAGCTTGTGAGAGATGAACACCACGCCAACTTTCTGCTCGCGCAGCGTACGCAGCATATCAAAAACGCGCTCGATTTCCGGTTCTGTCAGCGACGTGGTCGGCTCATCCATGATAATCATAGATGCGTTCATCATCAGCGCGCGTGAGATTTCGACGATTTGTTTGTAGGAAGCATCCAGCGAAGAAACCAAAGCGCCGGGATCAATTTCAAGCCCCATTCGCTCAAAAAGCTCCTGCGTTTTGCGATACATCGCTCCATGGTCAAGAAAGCCGCTTTTCTTTTTGATCTCGCGGCCGATAAACATATTTTCATACACGGGCAGATCGTTAATCAGGTTCAGTTCCTGATGGATAAACGCGATCCCCGCGCCCAGCGACTGCGCCGGGTTGGCAAAGGTCACTGCATTGCCGTCGATTTCAATTGAGCCCTTGTCCGCAGGCAGCACGCCGCCCAGAATATTCATCAGCGTTGACTTACCCGCTCCGTTTTCGCCCAGCAGCGCGCAGATCTCGCCGCCGCTTAAATGAAAATCGACCGACTTGAGCACGTCGTTTGCACCGAAGGATTTGACAATCCCCTTCATGGCCAGATTCATGTGTTCACATCCGATCTCATTTGATACACTGTCAAGAAGCGCGCCGTGCGCACCCCTCTTCCGAAGCAGCACTTTATCACAAAGCTACTCCGTGCTCGCTGCACGATGCTTTGCGCAATTTCCTATATCGCAAGAAAGAATCTCCCTATCCAGCAAAAGGGCTATGGCCTTAGCCACAGCCCTTTTGAATTCAACACAGGGATTAATAGATGGTATTCGCCGGATCGATGAACTCATCAACGTTTTCATAGGAAACGATCTGAGTCGGAACCACCTTGACGGTCTCCAGCTTCTCGCCATTCACAGCGGCAATCGCGGCATCCAGGCAGTCCTTGATCATCAGCGGGCTATACAGCGCAGAAGCCGCGCCCACTTCCGGATTCGCCTTAATCAGGTTGAAATACGTCTGGCATCCGCCGCCGCCGGTGATGGCCTTGATATCGGTACGGCTCGCGTCGGCAATCGCCTGCAGAGCGCCGATGGAAGTCTCGTCGTCCAGAGAGAACACGGCGTCGATCTTATCGTTGGCCGTCAGCGCGTCGGACATAGTACGCAGGCCCTCGTCGGCGCTGAAGCCGTTGTTGGCGTATTCCTTGGTCTGCAGA
>CAZACG010000235.1:0-3331 GCA_964483645.1 uncultured Oscillospiraceae bacterium
ATGCGTAGCTGTGGGCGAGCTGGCTCCGGGTCTTGTTATCGAGCTGGATAGCGTACCCAAGAAGTATGAAGGTCTTGATGGCACGGAGCTTGCGATTTCCGAGTCTCAGGAGCGCATGGCCTGCGTGATTGAGCCGCAGAATTTTGAACGCTTTATCCGCATGGCTTACGAGGAGAATCTGGAGGCGACGCAGGTCGCGACGGTGACCGAGGAGGCGCGTCTTGTCATGCATTGGCGCGGCAAGACCATTGTGGATCTCTCCCGCGCATTCTTGGATACCAACGGCGTGACGCAGCATGCGGCGGCCGAGATTGCAGCTCCCAAGAGTGACAAGCCGTATTTGACCACGCAGCCGGATTTTGCCGGCGGCAAGACCGTGCGCGAGGCGTGGCTTGCCATGCTCGAGGATCTGAACATCTGCTCGCAGCAGGGCCTTGTCGAGCGCTTTGACGGCACCATTGGCGCGAGCACGATTCTTGCGCCCTATGGCGGCGTGCATCGTGACAGCCCGAATGAAGCGATGGCCGCGCTGATTCCGACCGACGGCGAGACCACCACCGCCACGCTCATGAGCCACGGCTATGATCCGTACCTGAGCGAATGGAGCCCATTCCACGGCGCTGTCTATGCGGTCACCGAATCGCTGGCGAAGATTTGCGCGGCGGGCGGCGATGTTACCCGCGCGCGTCTGACCTTCCAGGAGTATTTTGAAAAGCTTGGCAAGAACAAGCGCAGCTGGGGCAAGCCTGCCGCCGCGCTGCTGGGCGGATTGAGCGCGCAGCTGGGCTTTGGTACCGCCTCCATCGGCGGCAAGGATTCTATGAGCGGCTCCTTTGAGGATATCCATGTCCCGCCGACGCTGGTCTCCTTTGCAGTCAGCGCCGTGGACGCCAAGAATATCATTTCCACCGATTTCAAGGGTGCGGATCATCGCATTGCGCTGCTGCGCCTGCCGGTTGATCAAAACCTCATGCCGGAATATGACAAGGTGCTTATGCGTTACGATCTGCTGCGTCAGGCGATTGAGCGCGGCGATGTGCTTGCTGCGCATACCGTGGGCCGCGGCGGTATTGCCGCCGCCGTGACCATGATGGCGTTGGGCAATCGCATTGGCGTCAGCCTGGACGGCGTGGCCGAAAGCGAGCTTTTCCTGCCCGGCTACGGCAGCATTGTCTGCGAGCTGGCAGACGGCGCGCCCGTTCCTGCCGGTCTTGAGATCATCGGTTTTACCTCCGAGCATCCGGCGATCAATGCGTTGGGCGCTATGGTGGAGCTGGAGGAGGCGGTTAAGAGCTGGAAAGCGCCGCTTGAAACCGTCTTTCCGACCAAGGCCGAGCCTGCCGGCAAGGCCGCGCCGTATGTCCCCTGCAAGGAGCGCGCGACGGTCAAGCCCATCCTTCACGTCGCCAAGCCGCGCGTGTTCATCCCTTCCTTCCCGGGCACAAACTGTGAGCTGGACAGCGCTAAAGCCTTCCGCCGCGCAGGCGCGGAAACCGATGTGTTTGTTTTCCGCAATCTGACCGCCAAGGGCATCGAGGAATCCGTCGATGCGATTGTAAAGAGCATTGAGAACGCGCAGATTGTCATGCTACCGGGCGGCTTCTCAGCAGGCGACGAGCCGGAGGGTTCGGGCAAGTTCATTGCGACCGTGCTGCGCAATCCGCGCATCATGGACGCGATCCATACGCTGCTTGACCGCCGCGACGGCCTGATGCTGGGCATCTGCAACGGCTTCCAAGCGCTTATCAAGCTGGGTCTGGTTCCTTACGGCGAGATTCGCACGCTCAAAGAGGATGATCCGACGCTGACGTTTAACACCATCGGCAGACATGCTGCCACACATGTCCATACGGTGGTTTCCTCCGTTAAATCTCCGTGGATGGCCGGCGTCAACGCCGGTGACGTTCATGAGATCGCCATTTCCCACGGCGAGGGTCGTTTCGTTTGCCGTGAGGCGCAACTGCTCAAGCTACAGGCCGCCGGTCAGATTATCACGCAGTATTGCGACGCGAATGGCGTGCCGAGCATGGACATGCCGCATAATCCGAATGGCTCGTATTGGGCGGTAGAGGGCATCTGCTCTCCGGACGGCCGCGTGCTGGGCAAGATGGGCCACAGCGAGCGCATCGGACAGTTCGTCGCAAGCAATATTCCGGGCAACAAGGATCAGAAAATCTTTGAGTCCGGCGTGAAGTACTTCCTGTAATCCGCAAGCGAACTCCGTTTGACGTTATCAAGAGGCTGTCAGGATTGAGGTTGGCTTAAGAAATTTACAAAGGGCTCCTTGAGAAATCGGCGAATGCCGATTATTCCTTGAGTCTGGTTTTCTTAAGCGATCACGATGATTCTGACAGCCTCTTCCTTTTTCTCATGGGGGATTGACAAGGTGCGCTAAAAGATGTACATTGATCTATATGTATTTGGAAATATACCGGTGATTACGCGGGAGGAATAACGATATGCGCAAAGTTTGGTTTGCGTGCTTGCTGGGCTTGCTGCTGCTTGCCGTGCCCTGTATGGCAGAGACGATCACGGCCTGTGGATTGACTGTGGACTCGCAGGATACCTATATAGACTTTGGTAATGTGCGTGTGACCAAGGAGCAGGTGCCGGAGTTGATGGCGATGCTGGATCAGATGCCGAATCTCACGCAGGTGGATATGTATGCGTCCGGCCTGAAGTTTACGGAAATGGATCTGCTTTTTGATACCTATCCGCAGATTTTCTTTGGCTGGACGGTCTATATCGGCGATCACAAGCTGCGCACGGATATTACGGCGTTTTCTACGCTGCATGGACCGACGACCGATCCCAAGCATTCCGAAAAGCAATTCAAGCATCTGCGCTATTTCAGAAACCTCAAGGCGCTTGACGTGGGGCATAACAGGGTGCAGGATATTTCGTTCCTGTATGATCTGCCCGATCTGGAGGTACTCATTCTGGCCTGCAACCAGATTCAGGATGTTACGCCGATAGCGAGCCTGAAGAATCTCAAGTATCTTGAGCTGTTCACCAACGATATTCGTGATATCCGTCCGATTGCCGGGATGACCAGTCTTCGGGATCTGAACATCAAGAATAACCCCATTACGGATATTACGCCGATCATGGGCATGACGTGGCTCAAGCGCTTCTGGTATGGTATGAACCGGGGCGACCGCGTGCCCGAGGAGCAGAGGACGACGCTGGAGGCTGCGCTGCCCGATTGCGAGATCGACTGGATCAACAACCCGACCGCCGGTACTTGGCGGGAGCATCCGTATTATTTTACGCTTTACGATTATTTCCGTACGCAGGAGTACGTGCCTTATGAGGACTGAGGAGGATACAG
>CAZACG010000236.1:0-3296 GCA_964483645.1 uncultured Oscillospiraceae bacterium
ATCCTGTTTGGTACAAAATGTGGAGGCATACCATGAAAAAGACGCACACCGAATTCTTTACCGTTCGCGCCAGCGACTGCGATCTCTACGGAAGACTTCGACCTGACGCGCTGTTTATCGCCATGCAGGAGGGCGGCGAGCATCATGCCGTCGAGCTTGGCGCGGGCTATGATGCGATGCTTGATCGCGGGCTCTTCTTTGCGCTGACGCGCGTACATGTATCCGTTTCGCGCCCTCCGCGCTGCTCGGAAACCGTCCGTCACACCACATGGCCCGGCGTTTGCAATCGGTTCTTTTTTCCTCGTTATCACGTCTTTACGCTTGAAGACGGCACGCCGCTTGCTTCCTGCGCCGCGCTTTGGGTGACGCTCGACGTCAACGCACGTAAAGTCGTCAGCCCGCTGACGATTGATCTGGGATTCCCGGATACCGGGGATTTGCCCATTCCGACCGCCGCCAACCCAAGGCTGCCCGCGCTCGGTGAGAACGCCGTGCAGATGGAGCGCGTGCCCGTTTACTCGGAATTTGACATGAACGGTCACGTGAACAACACCAAGTACATCGCATGGCTGAGCGACGCCATCGGAAAGGAAACGCTTTCCGGCGCATACATCTGTGATTTGGTCGCCGGCTATGAAAAAGAGATTCGAGAGGAAACGCCGATGCATCTTTCGCTCTCCCGCAGCGGCAACGAATTCTCCTTCCGCGTTGAATCACCCTCCGGCGAGAAGCATTTTTCTGCGGGCTGTACGCTCGCCACGGAGGCGCTATGAATGATGTTTTGATGGTGCTTCGAGAGCGCGCTCTGTCTGACGAAGCCTTCCGTCAGGCGCTTCTGTTCACGCGCGAATCCGCCGATCCACTAAGCGCACTTTGCGATTTCGCAACAAAAAACGGTTACCCGCTTTCCCTTTCCGACGTCATCTCAGGCGGAGAAGAGTTTGCCTGTAACCAAATGAAGTCCACCAACGGCGGCAATCCCATGCCATATGACTGCTTCGGCTTTGACGACGCTTACGAGATGTTCTTCATTTCCATTCAGCGGTAACCCCTTATGTTAAAGAAGCTGTCAGGCACAGTTTCTATGGCGAAGCCATTTTCTAAAAGCAGTCAGGGCGCAAAGCTTTACCCGACGGTGGATTCTCTATAGGCTCGGTTGAATTTGAACGTAGTATGACAGCCTTTCTCATATGATGGTATCAAAACGGCTTTCACACATTCCGTATGAAAGCCGTTTTTTCATATTAGGTAATCATGTAAGCCTACGCGCAGCGCGCTTTTACTGTACGGGCGCGCCGCATTCCTCACAAGGCTTCAGCTTGTTGTATGGGCTCTCGTCCAAATCTCCAAAGGTGAAGCCAGCCAGCGGCAGGAACTTCTTATTAACCGAGGAGCACTCCTTATCCGCATGATAGTAAGACCCGCCGTCCTTATTATAATACAGCTTGGTCTTGGGATTCGTCGTCGGTTCAGGCGTATCAGTCGGAGCGGGTGTCGGCGTCGCATTGGGATCCGGCGTCGCCGTAGCGGTCGGCACAAGAACTCCGCTGGAAAGCGAATCCGGATCGACGTACCACGCGCCATCCTCCATAAGCGCAATCGCATCGTATTCATATGTGCGGGTTTCTCCGCCGTAATTGACGTCCGCCTGCACAGTAATGGTTCTCGCCGTGCTGTCTGCCGTACCCGTGGGCGAAGAAATCTGTCTCCAATCAAGCAACGGCTTTTGCGCAAACTTCCAGAAAAGCTGCTGCTGGGCGGGCTGTTTGGACGTTTCCTGCTGGCTGTTTCTCCAACTCGGCGGCGTATAAGCAACCATATCGGCAATAATGCCCTTTTGCCATTTCTCCATAAAATTTTCAAGCGCAATCTCAGCGTCCGATTTTTCCACCGCCGCAAGCATGGACAGGTCGGTACTGCCCGTCATTGTGCTCTCCTCGCCGTCCGTCTGTCCGGCCACGCCGACGCCCTGAACGCTCGCGAGGTCCGTCTGGGCGTCAAAATAGCCTTCGGGTACGCTGGTTCCCATCGCGCTGTAATTAAAGGTAGGCGTCGAAACGGCAACAGCAACCGTGGGCGATGCCATGAAATTCTGCTGCCTGATCGTGTTCTTTCGCTCGGATGCGCTAAGCGCCGTCACCAGCGTAAAAACCAGCATCAGACCATATCCGGCCGTCAGAATCATTCTTCCCGGAAACAGAAACGCGCGAATCAGCCACATCATGGCGAGCGCAAGCACCGTCAGCAGCATAAACAGCCACCTGAACGGCTGAAGGAAAATCGCAAGAAGCCCCAAAACCGGCAAAACGACGAAGAAAATCAACAGCATTCGTTGATTCCACTCTCTCTTGGACTTTTTAGGGCGCGGCTTTTGATCCAGCGCGCGGGATGATCCGGCAGGCGAAGAGGAGTAACCTGACCTGTTTGATCGCATATGATCGCCTCCCTATAAGCAACGTTCTCAACATGAAAAAGACGAACAAAAGGCCGCCGCGCTTCCCAGAATCGGGCGGTTTCGTCAGATTTCTTTGGTAACTCATAAATGTGCAGATCATTATATCATAAATCGCCCTGAGAATCAAGAAATGGCGGAAGTAAAAAGCGTTGTATTTGTGAAGGTTGTATTTGTCCCTTCTCATACTATTCTCAAATCAAATTGAGCCTTGAGGAACTCCCCTCCGTCAGGGTTCGCTTCGCCCTCTGACGATTCTGATCAAAATCACTTTGCGATGGAGTACTATGCAAAAACAGACCCCAAAGCCAACTCGCTTTGAGGTCTATTTCTTTATGCATTTATGCGTTGTCCGACGATAATCCTCTTTGCCCTATTGAGGATAAAGCGGATTACGTGGGGACAAAATTTGTCCCTTCGCACCCTCTTTTATCGTCTTTGGTGCAAAAATCCTCATCCTCGAAAACAGCCTTATTTCAAGGCAGTTTTCTCGCTTCATTTCCCTGATAAAATTCAGATTTTATGAGCAAAATCTAAGAATACTTGAGGTTTTTCTCTCCTCTATACAAAAATAAACCCCAAAGCCAACTCGCTTTGAGGTCTATTTCTTTATGCATTTATGCGTTGTCCGACGATAATCCTCTTTGCCCTATTGAGGATAAAGCGGATTACGTGGGGACAAAATTACAGCTTGCCGTTCTTCTCCTTGATCGCGGCCTGCGCAGCGCTCAGGCGAGCGATCGGCACACGGAACGGAGAGCAGGACACATAATTCAGGCCAATCTTATGGCAGAACTCGATGGAGGAAGGATCGCCGCCATGCTCGCCGCAGATGCCGCAGTGG
>CAZACG010000237.1:0-3292 GCA_964483645.1 uncultured Oscillospiraceae bacterium
CACCAGACGCATGCGCTCCCGCTGCCAGACCACGCAGGGAATCCCCGCCTCAAGCAAGCGCTCTGCCTCCGTCTGCGCGCGCTCGCCGCTTTCGTATACGCCGAGCTGTAGGGCATATACGTCAAGCTTCGGGAGGATCAGCGTCTGCGTCTGCACGTCATGGCACGCAATGCTCCGAAGGGCTGTCGCTCCATCCTTTGCCGCGCGCATCAGGCTTTCCCGAACGGGTGAAAACGCCGCTCCTGCGGCGAACAGAATACACACCGCAGCCCCCGCGCATCTGCGCCGCCGCGCCGCCATCCGCTGTCGGTTCGTCCTTGTCCTTCGCCGTCTGCGCATCCGCATCCCCTCCGCTCCGCCCTCGAACCTATGAATTCTGTTGCTGAATTATCCCTTTTCAGCCAACTCCGTCAATGAGGTGAATAACAATGAGGTACACATTGGATACCGCGCCCGTTTTGGACGCTTACAAGACGCAATGCGAATGCCCGCTGTGCAAGCTGCGCATCGCCTGTGAGGATTCCTACATCGAAAGCATGCTTTCCTCCGCCTACATGGAACCGGATTACCGTGTCAAAACCAATGAAATCGGCTTCTGCGCGCGGCACTTTGAGCTGATGTTTGCGCGTAGAAACCGCCTCGGCCTTGCGCTGATGACGCATACGCATATGCAGGAGGTCATCAAATCTCTGGAAAGCATCCTTGCGGAGGGCGGCTCCGCCAAACCCGGCCTGCTCGCCTCGCTGCGTGGTGCAAAGGTTGATGGCGGCGCGCCGCAGAAAATCCGCGCACGCATGGACGGCTGCTTTATCTGCGATCAGATTTCCGGCGCGGTCAACCGCTATGCGTATACCATTGCACAGCTGACCTTCTCCAACTCCGAATTCAAGAAAATGTTCGAGGAATCCAAGGGCTTCTGTCTGCCCCATCTCGCTCTGGTCATCGAGATGGCGGATCAGACGCTTTCCGCCGACAAAGCGGCTCAGTTCCGCAAAGCCGTCGCGGAGCTGGAGCTGCAAAATCTCAAACGCGTGGAAGATGAGCTGGAATGGTTCACGCTCAAATTCGATTATCGCAATTCAGACAAGCCATGGGGCAACAGCCGCGATGCAGTCGAGCGCTCTATCAATAAGCTCATGGGCGCTTGCGTCGGCGAGGAAGCCGAAATGCCGGCGCACAACGACTGACCCTTTCTTTTGCGCACATGGCTCTCTTCTATACAAGAAGGCTCCCTCAATGAGAGAGCCTTCTTGTATATGCTTTTTCAATTATCCGTAACGCAGCTGGCAAAGCGCCGCTTATTCCAACCGCTTCACTCAGTAAGGGAACCTTCTCCTCTAATCCGATTGAACCTTTAGAGAATCCACCGTCAGGGTTCGCTTCGCGCCCTGACTGCTTCGAGGAAATGGCTTCGCCTTGGAAACCGTTGGGCTGACATCCAAACCTGCAAAGAGACTTCGCCCCTTGACTCCTTATTCGCTTCACGCTAATAGATCGTTTTGAGCTGAAACCAATATCAATTCCTTTCGCAAATCAGCTTCGCCACTCCTTTCCGTTGCTTATCTCTCACACCTTTCTCCCAGAGAGATGTAGCTCGCCAAAGGCGAGACGGAAGGAGTTTCAGAAGGGAGTCACCCCCCTAGGCAGCGCCTCAATCCTTCAAAAAAGCTTCGATTACCCCGCAAGCTTGATCATAGGCATCGCCGGACATATCCAGCCAGACAATGTCCGGATTTCGCCTGAACCATGTCATCTGGCGCTTGGCGAATTGCTTGATGGCGGTCGCCAGCAGTCGCAGCATCTCGTCTTTGTCCGGAATCTCACCGAGAAGATAGCGGGTAATGAACCTATATTCAAGCCCCAAGCCGAGTAAAAATTCCGTCGTCGCGCCTTCGTCGAGCAGGCGCTGAACCTCCTCAATCATCCCCTGCTCAAGGCGCATGGCAAGACGCTCGTCGATGCGCTTGGCGAGCACCTCGCGCGGCCAGCTCACGCCAAGGCGAAGACTGTCATAGCGCTTTTCTTTGCGCGGAACGGCGCTGTCTCCGTCGTGAATACGCTCAATCATGCGCATGACGCGGTTTCGGTTGTTCTTTTCCACCTGCGCATCCGGCACAAGCGAAAGCAGCATCGTATAAAGCTCGGGCGTGGTCAGCTTTTCCAGCTCCGCGCGATAAGCCAGATCCGGCTCCTTATCTGAGAGCAGATAGCCGTCCAGCACGGAATCCACATACAGCCCTGTGCCGCCCACGATCATCGGCAGTTTTCCTCTGCTGCGGATATCCTCGATATACTGATAGCTCAGACGCTGAAAATCCGCCATGGAAAAAAACTCGTTCGGCTCGCGCACATCGATCATATGATGCGCAACGCCCTGCATCTCCTCGGGCGTAATCTTGCCGCTGCCCAAATCAAGCCCGCGGAACACCTGGCGTGAATCTGCGGAAATGATCTCTGCGTCAAAGCACTTGGCCAGCTCAATCCCCAGCACGCTCTTACCGGATGCGTTCGTGCCTACAACGGCGACAACCTTCGGATTCTTGCTCATCTGTCCTTCTCCCATTCAACTCAAGAATGTTTTTATTATAGCATATCCCCCGTCCCCGAGCAAGCGCGCCGTGCACGCGTCCTTTTCCATAGCAGTTTTTCATCACGTCGCCACGCTGTGCTCGCAATTCGTTTTTTGCCATTTCTAATATGGTATACAAAAAGAGCTGTCAAGCAAATGACGAACATTTCAAAAAGCAGTTTTCTGAAGAGTCATGGACGCTCTCGAGCTTAGGGCTACCACATCAACGGGCTTTCGGTCGCCCTTAGAAAGCCTTCGAGCGTTAATTCTTCATTTTTGCTTGGAATATCCGGATTCTTCGCTTAACAGCGTCCTGTGTTTAATGATTCTATTTTTCTCAGACGAAAGCTATCCTTATCAAACCGACGTCCGACGGGCGAAATCGACCTTTATTGCTGCTCAATCTGCTTGCGGATGGCGAGCATTTGCCTGTCCATCTCATTGACGCTCTTGGCGCATTCCTGAAGCTGCGCCGAGATTTCCGCTGCGCTGCTTTGGGGAATCTCCTTCTTATAGCGCAGCTTATGCTCAAGACTCGCCCAGAAATCCATGGCGATTGTGCGCAGCTGCACTTCCACACGCATATAGCGCTTCTCCGTGGCGAGGAATATCGGAATCTCCACAATCATATGCAGGCTGCTGTACCCGCTGGGCTTGGGATTCTTGATGTAATCCTTGGTCCTGACGATGAATACGTCGTCCTGCACGGCCAGCATATCGGCC
>CAZACG010000238.1:0-3287 GCA_964483645.1 uncultured Oscillospiraceae bacterium
TGGTCATCCAGATGCCCCAGCGGTCGCTGGTCAGGTCGTCCATCGTGATCTGCCTTTCCTCCGGCTTGGGGACGGTGATCGGTCTGCCATCCTCCTCATGCAGTCTGACCGCCAGCGCATAATCCTCCACCGCCGCCTCGTACATCTTGTCCTGCGTGATCTTCAGTCCCGCCGCTCCGCCCAGCACAATCAACACGAAGACGCCCGCCAGCAATCTGCCCGGCTTCTTGGCTGTTCCCGCGATGATGGCCACAGCCAAAATGACTACAACGCCCATCAGCGCCAGCAGCCCCGAGCGCGAAAGCGTCAAAAGCAGCGTTACCGCGCCAAGCAGCGCGCAAAGGCCATAGCCTATCGCCGCCCTGATTTTTCTTTGTACATAGCTCGCATACGTTAAAAGCAGCGCCGCAGTCGTCATGATGATGCAGCTCATGGACAGGCAATTCGCATCATAGAATACGCCCCGGTAGCCCGGATATCCGATGACCACGGGCTCCGTCAGATACGACACAATCAAAAACGGCATCACCGCAAACACGACGCCGCGCAGAATCGAGCGGAAGGTCGATTCATCCTCGCGCGAGGCCAGCACGGAAAAGACCACCGGATAAGCGATCATCAGCGACACGCTCTCAGGCAGCCAATCTTGATAAAACAATCCGGAGACGACCATCATGCCGTGCAGCGCAAACCACAATCCCGCCATACCGCGATGAAAACGCACCCGGGCCTTCACGCCCGTACGCGCAGTCAGCGTAACAAATCCCAGCAGAATCATGCCGAAGAGCACGAAGATCATCCAGCGCATCGGAAACTTCTGCTGTGTGAAGAGCACACAGTATCCGACGAGCGCAAAGAGCGACGCCGTGAGCAATCGGCTGTCAAAGATCTCATTGAAAATACCCGTGACTCTGTCGTACAGATTGAGCATCCCCGTTCCGTCAATGCCTTGCTTGCGCATAGTTCTGCCTCCAATGCTTTGAAGCCGATGACCTTCGGCCTGTCAAGTTTTCGCTTTGAAGCCTGCAATGGCCTCGAGATAGATTGCTTCAACGGTCTGCGCGTTCTTCTCCCATGTCAACTCAAGCGCGTCGCGCCTTCCCCGCTCGCGCAGACTTCCATATTGCCCGCGATGCGCGAACACCTCGCGCATCACGCGCTCCGTCTGTTCAATATCCCCCGCCGGCACAAGGAATCCGTTCACGCCGTCGGTGATCGTATCCTCAATGCCCTCGCCGGCTGCGCCCACGGCAATGCAGCCCGCCGCCATCGCCTCAATGTAGACGATACCGTAGCCCTCGCCCCAGCTGGGTAGCACAAAGAGATCGCTTTGCGCCATCCGCGCCATCACCTGCGCATGGTCAAGCCATCCGGTGAGCGTCACGCGATGCTCAAGCCCCAACTCGGCGATCCGTCCTCTGAGCTGAGCCTCCATTTCGCCAATGCCAACGATGGTCAGCATCGCATCCGGATATTCCCCGGCAAGGTGGGCAAATGCCTCCAGCGTTCTGTCCATGCATTTCCTTGCCTTGAGCGTGCCTACGGAAATCACCGCGCGCGCCACGTTTTCCGTTTGCTTTGGCACAAGGGAAAGATCCACGCCGTTAGGGACGATGCGCGTAATCCTTCCTTCGCCCCGATATGGCGCTATGCGCGACAGCAGTAAGGAAGAGACCGCCATCAGCGCGTCGGTCTCGCGCGCAATCATGGCATTGCGCTTCCACGGCGTCTGCTCGGGCAGAAAATAGTGAAAAACATCCGTCCCATGCACCGTCAGCGCCATGGGAATGCCCAGCGCCCGCGCCACCAAAAGACCGGCATGTCCGTCTCGGGGCAGCATGTGCGCATGCACGATGTCAAACGCTTTTTCCCTGTGCATGCGCTTGGCCATGGGCAGCGCAGCGCGCGCCAGCATCCTTCCGCCCAGCAGCTTTTCGCCGACGTTTCCAAGCGTCAGGCAGCGCGGATAATATACCTCAATCCCATCTACGACCGCCTTCCTCGGCGTTGCCGCGGCAACCTCGGCCTGCTTGGGGCGCAGCCTGCGCATCATCGGCGTCACGCCCACGCATGAGATCACCACGACCTCGTGTCCCCTTGCGCGCAGCGCCTTCGCCTGCTCATGGACATATTGACAATATGGAGAGCGATCCGCCTGCCTGTGAATCATCATCAGTATGCGGAGCTTCTTTTCCGCCACGCGAATCCCGCCCTTCGTTTAAGAGGATATATCTTGATAAAGCCGCATCCATTGCTTCGCCACGACCGGCCACGCATAGCGCTGTGCATGGGCGATGCAGCGCGCAGATCGTTCACCATAGCCTTGCACGCACTCCACAAGCTTTTGAGCCTGCCCCCTTACGTCTGCGCAGGGTACGGAGTATCCAACCTCGCCCTCGGGGAACTGACCGTCAAACCCCTGTCCCCTCGTATACAGCACGGGAACGCCCTGACTCATCGCTTCAAGATAGACCATACCGAATGTCTCCGCCTTGGACGGCACAAGCAGTACATCGCAGCAGGCATAGAAGTCCTTCATCGCTTCCATGCCCTGCAATCGTCCGACATGCTCATCCCCTTGCGCAAGCGCCACTCTGAACTGCGTCTCAAGTGGCCCGCTGCCGCAGGCGCGCATCACAAAATGCCGCTCGGTTTGAATCTCATTCGCCGCATGCACTGCGCCCAGCGCATCCATCGGCCGTTTGCGGTCATTGAGCAGCCCGGCAAAACCCACGCGTATAATCTGACCCGGTTCGCCGCGCGCCGCGCCCGTCAGCCACTGCGGCCTGATTCCATTGGGGATCACCGCCGTCTTCGGTTCGATTGCCGTCCTGTCCTTGGCGTTAAGCCAATACGAGAGCACCTTCTGTCGGCTCGCCTCGCTTAAGAAAACCACCTTCGCAGCATCTCGAAGAATCCTTCGCGCCATGGGGCGAAGATGCGGCTCGTATTTCCAGATTGCCTCAATATCGCTATAGCGCAGCGTCACCATGTAAGGGATACCCGTCTCGCGGCTCAGCCGCCGCGCAATCGAGCCGTCCGTAAAGAGCGTGTGCGCGTGAATCAGCGTTACGTCCGCTGTCTCCATCGTCCTGCGAATCTCAGGCACGCTGCGTCGAGCCTTGCGGAAAAAGAACAGCGCATCGCTCTTTTTGACCGTCAGCGCCCAGCGCGTTTCAACCCCGCGCGGCTCATTTTTCCCAATATGCTCTTTACGCTTCTCCGGCACAAAGACACGCTGCTCAACGCCCTCCTCTTTGAGCGCCTCAAACAGCTGCGGGAAAACC
>CAZACG010000239.1:0-3274 GCA_964483645.1 uncultured Oscillospiraceae bacterium
GACTAATCACCGTCGCCAGCGACGCCCCCATCACGCCCAAATCAAAAATGAGAATAAACGCCAGATCCAGCACAATGTTGAGTACCGAGGAAAGAATCAGAAAATACAGCGGTGTTTTGCTATCTCCCAAAGAGCGCAGATAACCGGAGAGCAGATTGTACATGAACAAAAACGGAATTCCCGCAAAAATAACGGAAATATAATCATAGGCTTCCTGAATACAATCCTGCGGCGTATTCATGAGCTCCAGAATTCTGCGGCAGAAAACCACTGTCAGCGTTGTAATCACCGCCGCAAAAAGAATGGACAGCCATACGCCATTAGCAATGCTTTGGCGCATCTTGCTCATTTCCTTTGCGCCGAATTGGCGCGCAACCGGAATTGCAAAACCCGAGCAAAGACCCATGCAGAAGCCCAGAACCATGAAATTGAGCGATCCCGTTGCGCCAACGCCCGCCAATGCGGTCACACCCAAAAAACGTCCGACGATGAGCGTATCCACCAGATTATAAAACTGCTGAAACAGCATTCCCGAAAGCAGCGGCACAGCAAAGCCCAGAATCAGCTTAACCGGCGATCCCTGCGTCAAATCCTTGGTCATTTCATACCTCCAACACCATTCGCAAGTTATGAAAGCAGCGGCGGTATTATCGCATTTTGGCTTCTTCGTTGGCAAGGTTCAGAATCCACAGCAATTCGTTTTTTTCCTAAACAATATGCACAAGATGCCGCATTTAGCGGTATACGCAGCACCATCAACGCCCCGTCTATTGAAACAGCATCAGCAAAAAGGAAACCACAGTCCGCCTTTTTTGCTGATGCTTCAACGTATGCAAGCTATTTTACATCCGAGCCGCAATCGCCCTGAGCGTATCGGGATCATCCGCATCTGCGAGCTCTCCCTCATGCGCGCAGGGAACTTTCAAAAGCATCGACTCATGCCTTTTGAGGATGCCCTTGGCTCCTCGATCCCCCGAAAGACTGAGCAGCTCTTTATAATATGCCTTTCCAAAGATCGCAGGGTTTCCAAAGTGCGTGCCGTCTATCAGACACGCCATTTTTCCTCCTCCGCACTCAAAAGCGTCCACAAGCCTTCTCAGTGATGCGGTGGAAATCCTCGGTTGATCGGCATTGAGCAGCAGAACGGCGTCCATCTCCCGCATGGCATCCACGCCCAGCACAATGGAACGCGCCATGCCAAGCTCGGGCTGCTTGTTTTCAACGACCTCAAGTCCTCGCTCACGCGCAAGCTGAGCCACTCGCGCATCGGAGACGACCGCAGCGTTTCGCTCCATGCCAAGCACAAGGAGCTCGTCCATGACGCGTCCGGCCATCGGGCCGCCTCGCACATCGGCAAGCAGCTTGTTAGCTTCGCCAAATCGTCTGCTCATCCCTGCGGCAAGCAGCACGATTCCAATCCTCATTCCTCATCCCCCAGCAGAATTTTTTCCGCCGTGATCGGCAGGTGACGCACGCGCACGCCGCTGGCATTGTATACCGCGTCGGCAATCGCAGGAGCAGGCGTATTGATGACGCATTCACCAATGGATTTTGCGCCGAACGGGCCTGTTTTTTCATAGCTGGATTCAAACGCCACGCGTACGCTCTGCACGTCCACACGGGCGGGAATCTTATATTGCAGGAACGAATTGCTGATTGTGCGTCCCAGATGATCCACGGCCGGATTCTCCATCAGCGTCATGCCGATACCCTGCATCAGACCGCCTTCGGTCTGCACACGCGCCAGATTCGGATTGACAACCGTACCGCAATCCACCACGCCGACATAGTCCACCAGCTTAACCTCTCCCGTCTCCGGATCCAGATCAATCTCCGCACAGCCGCACATGAACGGCGGCGGCGAAATCGGCGAACCGCTTGACTCGCAGGCCGAAAGATCCTCTATGCCCGCCGTCATGTGCGCGTTGGCAATCTCGGCAAGCGACACGCTTCCCTCGCCCTCGGCCATGCACACGCAGTCGCCGTCAAAGAGCACATCCTCGCAGCCAAGCAGCTTCGCGCCCGCGCGCGTGATCTTTTCGCGCAGCACAGCGCAGGTCTTCACCACGGCCATGCCGGTCACATAGGTGGT
Organism: uncultured Oscillospiraceae bacterium; assembly: GCA_964483645.1. Taxonomy (GTDB): domain Bacteria; phylum Bacillota; class Clostridia; order Christensenellales; family Aristaeellaceae; genus Ventricola. Next base: position 2,093 of record CAZACG010000239.1, read on the forward strand.
GCTTGACGCATACGAGCCGCAGTCATAGGGCGAGGTGTCCGTATCCACGCCATGCACCGTAATGTTGTCCACATCGCAATCAAGGCTTTGAGCAGCCATCTGCGCCAGAATCGTATCGCAGCCCGTGCCCATATCCGTCGCGCCAATCGCCATATTATACATGCCGTCATCGCCTAAACGAATCTGCACCGCGCCCGTATCCACGCCGGAGATACCCGAGCCCTGCATCGCCAGCGCCATGCCGACGGCGCGTACATGTCCGTTATCCAGCGTCTGAGCCGGGTACTTCTCCTCCCATCCGATCATTTCCTTGGCGCGCGCGATGCAGCGGTCTATCGCACAGCTGCCCGCCACCTCACCATAATACGCAGGCATCGTCTCGCCTTCCCGCACGATATTCATCTCGCGCAGCTTCGCAGGATCCATATTCAGCGCATGCGCCAGCTCATTGACCGCAGATTCAACGGCAAACAGTCCCTGCGTCGCGCCGTAGCCGCGATACGCGCCCGCGCTCATCGTATTGGTATAGACCACATTCCACGTAAAGCGGAACGCTTTCATGTTATGGGTATACAGCGGAATGGACTTATGTCCGGACAGACCGACGGTGGTCGGTCCATGCTCTCCGTATGCGCCGGAATTGGAGAGCGTATTCAAATCAATCACGCGGATTGTGCCGTCCTTCATCGCGCCCAGACGCACATGCATGCGCATGGCGTGCCTCGGCGAGGAAAGAGTCATGGACTCCTCGCGCGTATAGATGATCATCGCCGCGCGCCCCGTCTTCATGGTCACAATCGCCGGATACTGCTCGCATATCGCGGACTGCTTGGCGCCAAAGCCGCCGCCGATGCGCGGCTTGATCACGCGCACGCGGCTCTTGGGAATATCCAGCGCCGTCGCCAGAATGCGGCGCACATGGAAAGGAACCTGCGTGGAGGAGGTAACCTCCAGCCTGCCGTATGCATCGGTACGCGTATAGGCGCGGAAGGTTTCCATCATGCACTGCTGATTGGCCTTGGTAGAGTAGACTCGGTCGATGACCACGTCGCACCTGGACAGTTCGTCCTCAACGTCGCCCTGTGCGTCCTCGCCGCTGGCAACGAGGTTGCGTCGGTTATCCGCGCGGCAGCTTTCTACCAGCGCCCGCCAGTTTTCCTCAGGATGGATCAGCGTCGGATT
>CAZACG010000240.1:0-3260 GCA_964483645.1 uncultured Oscillospiraceae bacterium
GACCGGTCTCGCCCTCAAAACTGAGCGCGCGCTCCCAGCGGAAGTCGATATCCTTGATGCGCTCGTTGTGCAGGTCAAAATAAACGACGGCGCCCACGCCGATCTGGCGGGCAACCTCGTCCTTGTTGGGCAGGTTCGGGCTCTTCTCCTCGATGATCTCGCGCGCCTTCTCGATGGCCTTGTTGAGCAGATCGTCCAGATGCACCACATGGCCCTTGCGCGTGGACAGCGCCTCGCCCTCGTAGCTGACCATTCCGAAGGAGACGTGCTCCATGCCCTTGCACCAATCATATCCCATCAGTTCGAGCACCTTGAACAGTTGCTTAAAGTGCAGATTCTGCTGATAGGCGACGACATACAGGCACTTTTCAAAGTCATAGGTATTCTTCCGGTAGATCGCCGCGGTCAGATCGCGGGTATGATACAGGGACGCGCCGTCGCTACGCAGAATGATGCACGGCGGCATGCCATACTCGTCCAAATTGACCACCTGCGCGCCCTGAGACTCGACCAGCAGATTCTTCTCCCTCAGCTCATCGATCACCGGCCCCATCTTGTCTACATAGAAGCTCTCGCCCGCGTAGGAATCAAACTCCACGCCGAGCATCTTGTATACGCGCTCCGCATCCTTGAGTGTAACCGACTTGAACCAGTTGAAGATCGACAGGGCCTCCTCGTCGCCATCCTCGATCTTCTTGAACCATGCACGTCCCAGATCGTTGAGCGACTCGTCCTTCTGTGCCTCCTGATCAAACCTGACGTACAGGCTGACCATTGCATCCACGCCGCCGCGCTCCACCTCTTCACGGTTGCCCCACAGCTTGTACGCTGCGATCATCTTGCCGAACTGCGTGCCCCAGTCGCCCAGATGGTTGATACCCACGGTCTTGTAGCCATTGAAGTCATAGATTCGCTTGAGCGAGTGGCCGATCATCGTGGTGGACAGATGGCCGATGTGGAAGCGCTTGGCGATATTGATAGAGGAATAGTCAAGACACACCGTCTTGCCCTCGCCCACGGAGCTGCTGCCCCAGCGGCCGGGATTGGCCAGCACGGCCTCGACGATGCCCTTGGCAAGGCCGCCGCGCTTGAGGAAGATGTTCAGGTAGCCGCCCACAACCTCCACGCGCTCAATTTCCTCGCATTCAAGCTGCTCTGCCAGCGCAGCAGCGATCATCTGCGGCGCTTTGCGCAGGGATTTGGACAGTCTGAAGCAGGGCAGCGCATAGTCGCCCATCTTCTTGTCCGGCGGAATTTCAATCATGGTCAGCAGATCGCTGTCACTCAGGCCGCAGCCTGCGAAGCAATTTTCCGTCGCCTGCGCGATACGCCCGGCGATGATCTGTTTCATATCCATCAAGACATTCTCCTTCAAAGAAATAGTCCGGTATAGAAAAAGAGATTTATATTTTATTGTAGCAGATACGAAGAAAAAACACAATCCCGGATTTGCGCGCGCCTTGACAGAGGTTTTTGCGCATGCTACACTCCCATGAGACGGCGCATCGCCGTCCGTTCGTTTCGTTTTTTCCGATTCTGTATAAAGGAAGTGCTCCATGCGCGTTCATCTCACTCGGCGGCTTGTGCTTGCCGCGCTCTTCGTGTCTTTAACCGCCGTCTTCGCCCAGATTCAGCTTCCGCTTCCCGGCGTGCCCGTCAGTTTGTCGCTGCTGAGCGTGCTTCTGTGCGGCGCTCTGCTGGGCGCAAGGTGGGGCGCGCTCTCCATGGCAGCTTATGTGCTGCTGGGCGTCATCGGCGTTCCGGTCTACGCCGGCTTTCTCAGCGGCCCGAGCAGCCTTTTCGGCCCCACTGGCGGCTTCATAGCCGGTTACATCCTCTGTGCATGGATCGTCGGCAAGTTGTGCGCGGCACTTGGCTTTTCCCGCAAAACGCTCAGCCTGTCCATGGCCGCGGGCGTGCTCGCCTGCTATATGTCCGGCTCGCTCTGGTTCATGCTCGTCACGCATACGGAGCTTGCCGTTGCCCTGAGCGCATGTGTGCTTCCCTTCCTGCCGGGCGATGCGCTCAAAATTGCGCTCGCCGCGCATCTGGCAAGACGCGTGCAGAGTGTGGTCAGAGGACTGGACGCGTAATTAAAACAGCGCGCCTCATTTCCGAAGCCCTTCGCAGCATAAAGCTGCTTTGTGCAATTTCCTGTATCACAAAAACAGCGCCGGAACTTTCGACGCTGTTTTCATATTCATGCGAGGCCGATATCAGATTTCCCGGCTGAGATGGTAGCTCTTCTTAAACTCGACACGGTAGAAATTGTCGATCTGCTGCGCCGCCTCAGCCTGACGGGCATCATACACATGATAAGCAATATTCGCAGCAATCAGAGCGGCGAAAACGATGATAGCGGTCATACTCAGCACTCCTTATTCGTATCGCAACGATTGTTTTTCTGTCAGGAACGGTTTGTTCGTCCTCCGTCCTTCTTTATCCATATTATACCACCGTCGCTTAATTTTCGCACGTATTTTTTTGCTTTGCGTAAATAAATTAAGCATATTTTGCTCCTGCAAAATTTAATTTAGTTGATGTAGCATTCAACCCTCCGAAGGTTCAATATGCATTTTGCACGCACCCATGGTTCATTTTTCGGCAATTACCACGTCTTTGAGCATTTTTATCCCGCCATTTTCTTTTTTGACCTTTTCTGATCTTTTCTGTTTTTTCTTTGTTTGGCCGCCTGTATGCTTCGTTTCCAATCGCAGCTCAAACGTCTTTTCAGGGGGATAGGCATATTCGTCTGCCGAGCCGAGAGGCCGCGCCCCCGCTCGTCGGCCAAACAGCGCGGGACCGCCCATCTCCCCCCCTTTTTTGCACGGAACACTTGTTCCCTTTTTTAATCTATGCTATAATGATTCCACATTGGCGAAAACGATAACCATCGACACGCGGGAGGCGTTTATGCAGGAAAGCCGTTTCGTTTTGAAATCTCCCTTCAAACCGCAGGGAGACCAGCCGCAGGCCATTGAAGCGCTTACCGAGGGCGTGAAAAGCTGCATGCCCTGTCAGGTGCTGCTGGGCGTAACCGGCTCGGGCAAGACCTACACGATGGCCTCCGTCATCGAGAGGGTGCAGCGTCCGACGCTCGTCATCGCGCACAACAAGACGCTCGCCGCGCAGCTGTGCGCGGAATTTAAGGAGTTCTTCCCGGACAGCGCCGTGGAGTATTTCGTCTCCTATTACGACTACTATCAGCCGGAGGCCTACATCGCCTCCACGGATACCTATATCGAAAAGGATTCCTCCGT
>CAZACG010000241.1:0-3241 GCA_964483645.1 uncultured Oscillospiraceae bacterium
TAGGAGATGCGGCTGATGATGTCGCCGGAAGGGTTTTCGTCGTAGAACTTGACGGGCAGACGCATCAGCCTGTCAAATGCCTGCTCGCGCATGCGGTAGACGACCTCGCGGCTGATTTTAATCATCAAAAGCGAGAGCACATAGGAGAGCGCTGCGCTGGCCGCGTAGAAGACGAGCATCAGCGCGCACTTTTGAAGGATGACGTCCCAGAGAATCACGCCGTCCGCGCCGATAGCGTCAATGGCTTCGCCCGAAAGGCGGGGGCCGGCAAGGCCGAGCAGATTGCTCAGCAGGGACAGCGCAATCGCCAGCGCGAAGAGTACGCGGCTTTCGGCAAGGGTCAAAAAGAGCCTGATCAGCGTGCCGCGCGCGTTGCGGGGCTTGCGTGCGTTTTCATTTTTTGTGTTTCCTTGCATTATTCAAGCCCTCCCATCTGCGAGGCGTACAGCTCCTGATAGACGGAGCAGGAGGAAAGCAGCTCCTCGTGCGTGCCCCGCGCAAGAATGCGGCCTCCGCTCAAAACGAGAATCAGATCGGCGTGAGCGATGGAGGAGACGCGCTGGGCAACCATGACCTTGGTGGTGCTGGCATAGTTTTCGTGCAGCGCGCTGCGAAGGGCGGCATCCGTTCTGTAATCCAGCGCGCTGGAGGAATCGTCGAGCACCAGAATATCCGGCGTGCCGCACAGGGCGCGGGCGATCATCACGCGCTGCTTTTGCCCGCCGGAGAGGTTGTTGCCGCGGATGCTGAGCGCCGTTTTAAAGCCCTGCTTATCGTCTATGACAAAGGCATAAGCCTGCGCGTCGCGGGCGGCCTTGGCAACCTGTGCGTCGGTGAGCGGTCTGCCGAGGCGGATGTTTTCGGCGATGGAATCCTCAAAGAGTGTGTCGGACTGAAAGGCTGCGCCGAAATGCGCGCGCAGCTCCTCGTTGGGGAGAATGCGCACGTCGCGCCCGAACAGGCGAACGGCGCCCTTGTCGGGATCGTAAAAGCGCATCAGCAACCGTACAAGCGTGCTCTTGCCGGAACCCGTCTCGCCGATGACGCCCAGCGTCTGACCGGGCAAGAGCGAAAAATGCACGTCCTCAAGCGCATTTTCAGTGCTTTTGCCGTAATGAAAGGTGACATGATCAAATTCGATAGCGGGAGCGGGAACGGTGCTTTCGGTTTCGGTAACGGCAATGGAAAGGGGAAGCATATCCTCGTCCATGTCAATGATCTCCATGACGCGATCTGCCGAGGCGGCGGCTTTGGAAAAGACAATGAACATCTTGGAGATGTTGACGACGGCATTGAGGATGATGGTAAAGTAGGTCATGAAAGCGAGAATCTGACCGACTTCGCATTTGCTCATGGTCACCCGAACCGCACCCGCCCAAATCACGGCGACTTGGGCGAAATTGAGCAGAATGCTGGTGGAGGGGCCGACTCGCGCCATCAGCGCACTGGCCTTTTTTTCACTGCGGATGACTTCGCGGGAGACCTCGTCAAAGCGTGCGCGCTCTGTGTCCGTTTTGGAGAGCGCCTTGATCACGCGAATGCCCGCTGCGTCCTCGCGCACAAGGCGAACAAGCCGGTCGCTGGCCTCCTGAACCCTGAGATACAGCGGAATGCTGACCGAGGAGGTACGCACGGTGATGAGCACGATCAGCGGGAGCGCGGCAACCAGAATCAGCGTAAGCATGGGATCGAGCGTCAGCGTGACGAGAATGCCGCCGATGGTCAGAATCGGCGCGCGCACGCCGATGCGCTGCATGCGTCCGAGCATCTGATTGATGTTGTAGGTGTCCGTGGTCAGACGGGAGATCAGGGAGGGTTTGGTCACCTCGTCCGTCTGCGCGGCGGACAGATGCATGATGCGCGCAAAGAGATCATGCCGAATCGTGCGTGTGGTGTCGCGTGAGACGGCGCTGGCCATGCGGTTGGCGATGACATTCATCGAAAATGCGCCCACCGCGCACAGCGCCATGATCAAACCATAGAGATAGATCAGGCGGATATTGCCTGTGGGGATCACGCTGTCGATGATGTAAGCGAGAATCCATGGCAGAAAGAGATCGAGGATCGTGCCCAAGAACTTGATCACAAACCCCAGCACCATGCGAAGATAATAGGGACGAAGGTAAACGAGCAAAACTTTTTTCATATGCGCCTCACAAAAACGATCGACAAATACAGCACAATCAGTATATCATCCCTCGGGCAGAAGGAAAAGAGGGTGAAACGGAAATTGATTGTGTTTTGGCGATGTGTTACAATGAATCCAATAGGATCGGACGGAGGAATCGGACGTGGATGACAGACTGGAATCGGCGCTTGGCATTCTGGCGGATCAATATGACGTGCAGAGCATGCATAGGGACGCGAAGGCCATCAGCGAAAGCTATCGCATGCGAACCGGAAAAGGGCATAGACTGCTGACACAGGAGGGCGAGGCGGCGGCCTATGCGCTCTCGCGTATGCCGGCAACCTATGCGGCGGCGTCTGCGGCGCTGTCATGGGCGCTGGAAGCGGCGGGGCTTGCGCCGCAGACGCTGCTGGACTGCGGCGCCGGGACGGGTGCGGTAACGTGGGCGGCGGATGATCTGCTTGATTTGCAGAAAATCCTCTGCCTTGAGCGCGAAGCTGCCATGCAAAAGATCGGTCGAGGGCTGATGTGCGAAGCCGACGGCGCGCTGGCGCAGGCAGAATGGAAGGCGTGCGACTTAACCTCGAACGAACCGCTTCCGTGCGCACAGCTGGTTTGCGAGGGCTATATGCTGGGGGAGCTGAAGGAAGAGATGCGTCTGCCCGTGGCCGAGCGCCTTTATGAGGCGGCTGAGCAGATGCTTCTCCTGATTGAACCCGGAACGCCGCAGGGATTTGCCAATCTGGCGGCGGTGAGGGCCCATCTGGCAGGGCTGGGGGCATATGTGGCTGCGCCATGTCCGCAGGGTATGAAGCGATGCCCGATGCAGGATGGCGACTGGTGTCATTTTGCTGTGCGCGTGCAGCGCACAAAGCTGCATAAGGCGCTCAAGGGCGGACAGGCTCCCTATGAAGACGAGAAGTTTGCGTATTTGGCGCTGACTAAGCTGCCGCCCGCAAGTCCTTGCGTATCCCGCGTGCTACGCCACCCGCAGATTGATCCGGGAAGAATCGTACTGACGCTGTGCGAAGAGGGCGGTGCAGAAAAGCGCACAATCACCAAAAAAGACCCGCTTTGGAAGCGGGCCAGAAAGATCGGTGCAGGGGAACGGCT
>CAZACG010000242.1:0-3239 GCA_964483645.1 uncultured Oscillospiraceae bacterium
ACCCTAAGGCTTCGGCTGTCATTCCGTCGCCCATTGCCGTCCCATCTTTGAGAGAAAGCAAGGTCATGAAGCCGGAGCTTCTCTGACACGCGGCTCAATCCAACGTTTTTTCCAAAGCAGCACGAGGCTGTCAGGGGCAAACCACCTGCTCCGAGAAGAAGCTCTCTTCTTAGAGTATCATGGTTTTTGCCCTGACAGCCTCGCACAAATCTTATCCATTTTTCACTTTGGCATATCCGGCCATGATCGGCCTGCGAAACGGAATCAACAGCGGCCATATCCTCGCAACCAAAAATCTCCGGGGACAATTTCCTGCCCTTTGCGCTTTACTTTGGTCACGAGCGCAAAAATCTGATCGCGTTTTACGCCGTGCTCAATGCTCGTCTGCGCGTCGCCAATGAGATCAAATTCACCGTTTTTTCCGGCTCTTACAATACGATGCATGACATACTGTCCGTTTTCCCGTCGGTAGAACACCATATCGCCGGCCTTCAGTGCACGATCCGGCTTTTCAAAGTAAATCACATCCCGATGATGGCATAAAAACGGATTCATGCTGCTTCCGGAGACCATCATGCTCACGCTATGCCCCTGCTCTACCAATTCCCTGAGCACGGAAACATATTCCTGCGTATCCACCTGACGCGTTTTGATCTTTTCCAATTCCGATTCCTCCGTCTGCGCCGTTTATACTATTCTCAAATCAAATTGAGCCTTGAGGAATTCCTCCCATCAGGTTTCTCTTCGCTTCCTGACTACTTTGAGCAAAATCGCTTCGCGCTGATAGCTCGTTTTGATCTGAGATTAGTATTAAAAGTCCATCGCCATACGTCCGGCTTCCTCTTCGGACAACTCGGTAATCGTCCCTTCCATGACGCGATAGACTCTCTGGCACAGGTTAAGCACGCTGGGTCTGTGCGTTGTCACAATACAGGTCTTGTTCGGGTGCTGTCTGATGATGCTGCGCAGCACCTCGCGCTCCGTCGCCACATCCAGCGCGGAGGTCGCCTCGTCAAGCAGGAGCACGGGCGCATCGCGCAGCACGGCTCGCGCAATGGCAATGCGCTGCGCCTGTCCTTCGGAAAGGCCGCGTCCGCGCTCGCCAAGCTTGGTATGAATCCCTTCGGGCATCTGGCTGACAAACTCCCATGCGCAGGCCGTTTTCAGCGCCAGAATCATCTCCTCATCCGTCGCATCCTCGCGAACCATGCGCAGATTTTCGGCGATTGTCCCCGAAAGAATCGTGTTTCCCTGCGGAACATACGCAAACAAATGGCGCACATCTGCGTTGAGCGGCAGCTCCGTTCCGTCGTAGGCACGAATCACCGCTTCGCCCTCCTGCGGGCGAACCAGACCGAGAATCAGACGAATCAGCGTCGTCTTTCCCTCGCCCGAGGGCCCGACAAGCGCGACAATCTCTCCGGGCTTAGCAATCATCTGAGAATGGCAGATCACGCGTTGCTCCTGCGTATAGCCAAAGCTGAGCCCGCGCATCTGAATGGTAAAGCCCTGCTCCGCACACCGATCAAGCTCACTGCTACGCGCAATGTGATTCTCACGCGGAAGCTCGACCAGCTCGCGGATGCGATGTGCGGAGATAGAGCTGTTGAGAAACGCCGGAATGATGGACACCAGCGAGCTAAATGCCGAGCTGAGCTTTGAGCGCTGCTGCAAAAACAGCGTCATCGTGCCATAGGTGATATCCCTTGTCCACAGTCTCCACAAGCAATAGGCGAATGCGCCCCACTGGACGAGCGTACCGAAGATCGAGGAGACCACGCCCGTCTTGATGGAAAACAGATTGTACTTCAGGCTAAAATCCTTGTATTTTTTCTGCCACCAGCGCATTTTACCGCTGTAATGATCCGTCACGCCGAAGGATTTAATCGTATCCATATTGTAAAACGTCTCTACCTCAAAGCTCATCATCTCGCTACTCATTTCGCGCGCACGCTTGGCATAAGCGCGGCTGCGTTTCATGACCACCGTAGAAACCAGAAACATGAAGGGCGCACTGGCAAAGGCAAACAGCGCCATAATCCAGTCGTAACGAAGAATGACGAGAAAGGTTGCTACAAAGTTATAGATTGTGATGATGATCGAAGGAATCCATGTAATGGCGTTGGAGCTGACGGTTCCGATATCCCCGTTAAAGCGGTTGAGAATATCGCCGTACGCATAGCGGTTTAGCGCCAGCCAGTCCGCGTCGATAATCTTATCGAAGATATCCGCCTGAATATCGTTGTTGATATCAATGTTCAGCTTCGCCTGATATCGCTTGAGCAGACTGCCAAAGATTAGATTAAATGCCACGGAGCCAACCATCACGCCGATCAGCAAACCGAGCTTATCCGTCTGATAGCCTGTGATGACGTCCAGCAGGTATTTGCTCACAATGCTTGAAACAATGCCGAGCGTCGTTGAGACAAGACCCAGCAGCGTATAAAAGACAATCGCCCATTTATGCCGTTTGCTGTAGGAAAGAATCCATTTCCAATCGTCCAGAATCTCGGAAAACGAGCCGTCGATCCACTTGCTGACCAGAATATTCAGCGATTCAAAGGCAATCTTTGTTCCTGTACCCTCACGCTGTCCGTTTCGATTATCTTCCACAGAATCATCCCCTTGTCTCTCCATACAGCGCATCCTCCAGACAGAGGACTGCGTTTTCCGAAATCGTGCAGCTCAAATGATAGACCGGGGTTTGTATCACCAGCTGTTCTATCAGCTCCATCGCCTGCTGCTGCGCAGCGCGATCCCAGCTATTGATCGTGATCTGACTGTATATCTGCGCAAAGGCCTGCGTAGGCGTCAGGCGCTTGACCTCATCCTGCTTTCCTTGGCTGAGCATGACAATGGCTCGAATCGGCGTATCTTCATTAAAACAGACCTGCGAAGAACCGCACACGGGCCAGCCCCTCGCCGTCCATCGTCCATGCACGCTTTGCAGAAGCGAACGATCTCCGTTGATCACCCGGCTTGCTCGATGCTTTTCCCAGAGCGTCGCCTGCGTGGTCTTGCCCGTTTCGGAGGGCGCAGAAAAGAGAATCGCCTCTCCGCGATGGCACATATACGCGCAGTGCAGCACCAGTCCCCGGCGCTCAAGCAGTCTCTTTTCCATGGCCAGAACGGACAAAAACATGGGATCAATGCGCAGGCTCTCCAGCGCGGCCCTCGCCAGACAGACGCGGGCATGCGCCGAATCCTTCTCCATATAGCAGGCATACGCGCCCATCGAG
>CAZACG010000243.1:0-3222 GCA_964483645.1 uncultured Oscillospiraceae bacterium
TTTGTTAGTATATCGCGAATGTCCGCTTTTGTCAACACCTTTTTTGAACTTTTTTCATTTTTTTATTTTCCGGGTGTTTGATATTTCATGTCGGCGAACGAAGTGCTGCCGGATTGCTCCGGCGGCGCTTCGCTCACTCAGCTTTATAATACACCGTCCCACGACACAAGCTCGGGAACGGAATACATCTCCGCATTCCTTTCATCTCCATAGCTAAAGATGATCAGCTCGCCGCTCTGTGCATCAATCGGAAGATTCGCAGAATATAGCCGCCCCCAAAGCCAATGTCACTTAGTTAAGCAAGTGACATTGGAGATAAGGCTGCGCCTATTCTTCATGCTCTCTGAGCATCCTCTCCATATGCGCCTTCGCCGCAAGCTGCGCACGCTGTGTATCCGCCCAGTCGGGCACGCTGTCGCCCATCAGCTGCACAAACTGACTAACCTTAAGCCCTAACGCATCCTGCATGTCGCGATCCGATCCTTGCGGCGCGACAAGATAATAGCATAGGATAGAATCCTTCTGACCCATTCTGTGCGCGCGATCCTCCGCCTGCGAATGGACGGCAGGCGACCAGTCCAATTCACCGAAGACCACGCAGCTCGCACGCTGTAAATTCAGACCGGCCGCTGCACGAAGAGATATTACGCAAAGCTCCGTGTCGCCCGCCATGAACCGCTGCACAGACTTCTCCTTCTGTTCGCCCGTCTCACGACCTGTAATGAACGCGGGCTTGAAGGCGGCAAGCTCCTTTTTATACATATCCATCACCGCGTGATGATGCGCAAAGAGCAGCACATGCTCGCCATTGTCCAGCAGCGCACGCACAAACGCCGCCACAAACGGCGCTTTTGCCACGCCCGTCGCCTGTCGTTCACCCGCAGCCACGCGCTCCTCCAGCAGCGCGCGCTCCCTTGCGTCGGGATGAAGCTCGCGCATACTGCCCAACAGCTCCATCACCGGCTTCATCAGCTCGCTGTACACGCGGTCATCCGAATCAATCTCCTGCACCAGACGGCGCTTGGGCGGCAGCTCGCGCAGCACCTCCTGCTTCGTGCGCCTAAGAAGCAGCCCTTCTCTGCGCAGATGATCGCCCAGCAATCCGGGCTCTCTCACGATGTGGTTTCCGTAGCCGTCGCACCACGCGCGCGTAAAGCTCTCCCAATCTCCGAGACAATGATAATCAAGGATATTGACCACATTCCAAATTTCCGCGCCACGATTGTAAATCGGCGTACCCGACAGCCCGATTACCCGCTCGCAGCGCTCTGCCAGCAGACTCGCAGCCGAGTATTTCTCCGTACCTGCGCGACGCAGCTCCTGGATCTCATCGAAAACCACCGCCTTCAGATTCATCTGCGGCAGCTCGTTCTTCCATCCGCGCAGCAGCAGATAATGAATCACGTAGATATCCGCCCGCGGCAACGTATAGGGCTTCAAGCCCGTCAGCACGCATATGCGCGCTTCGCGTCCGTTCACGCGCAAAAAGCGCTTGGTCTCCGCCACCCAGTTGCGCACCAAATGCGGCGGCACAACCAGCAGCGCAGGCATATCCCCCGTCGCCGCCAGGCAAGAGATCGCCTGTACCGTCTTGCCCAAGCCCATCTCATCGGCCAGCAGCGTGCGCGGATTGGCCAGCAGGAAAGAAAGCCCTTCCTTTTGGAATTCGCGCAGCTCTCCCGCGAAGCTCCCCGTCGGCGGCGTGCTGCGCATGGGCAACGACTGCGCAAGCTCCCGCTGTCTTGCATGCTCGCGCGCCTGTTCCAGCGCCACCGTCCAGCGCGCGCGATCCCTCTCTGCGATTTCCAGCGGATAGCGCAGCATCAGCCAGTTGACCTCGCCAACGATTCGCCGGTTCGCCGTAAAGCGCACTTCGCCGCGCTTACGCTCGCTGCCGGGAAACAGCCTTGCCGCCATCTCCGTTACGCAAGGCTCGCCCTTGATCGTCCAGCACTTGCTCTTGCGGTTATAGGAGAGTGTTCCGTAGATATGCCCACTCTGCGGCGCATCCAGCAAATAGCCCGGCAAATGTTCCCGTTCCCTGCTCTCCACGTTCTCTCCCTCCCTTGCGATATACGCAGCCTTATGGCAGGCTGATTCCCCAAAGCCGCTCAAGCGCCAGCATCGTCACCCGCTTGTTTCCCATCCTCTCAGGCAAACGGACGCCTCGCGGAGCCACCACGACCAGCTCACGCACCTGCTCGCAGGCCGCATAGCGCGCAAGCTGACGCTTGAGCGCCGTAGCCTGCGGGCGATTCTTTTTGATCTCAATGCCCACACCGTCAGCCAAGAAGTCAATCCTGCAACGCGGCGCAAGCACAGCCTCATGCTTCACATCAAGCCCCGCGTCCGTCAGCGCATGCGCGACCATTTCGTGCAGCTCCATTTCTGTACAAACCGCCGGGCAACGAATCTGCGCGATCGCGGACAACACGCGCTCCCTTTCATCCATGATCTGCGCGCCCCCTTTGCATCCGACATACTATGATGCTATATTGTAGCATGCGCCCCGCTTTCGGGCAAGCAAAATCCCCCTTTCCCCTTGCATCCGGACTGCTTTTGCGGTATTATGATCAGTAACAATATGATTGTCATCAAGCGGATGTTTCCGTCCGCATCGAAAGGAGACTGCCTGAATATGAAGTCCTTCCGCCGCCTGCTGGCGCTCATGCTCTGTCTGACGCTGATGACGAGTTGCTCCACAGCATTGGCCGCCGACAAGCGCACTACACCCTCCATTTCACTCTCCCTGTCCGACAACAATATTGACAGCGGCGACGAGTTCACGCTTCGCGTCAACGCCAAAGCGGCCGGCTTTTTGACCGCCAATCTGCTGAATGAATCCGGCGGCGTTGTCATGACGCTCTTTAAGAACGCCGAAATCCACACCAAGAATAATTTGCTTTCCGCGCATGCGGTCTATGAAAACGGCGATATGCTTCCCGGCGGAGCATACACCATCGAAGCCAAGATGGTCGATCAGTTCGGCACGGAATCCAAATCGGCCACTGTCAAGCTGACCATTGATCCGCCTAAGGAACTGCCCGTTTCCGCCGCAACTTCCACCGCCTCCTCTTCCTCCGCTTCCGGCGCAGCCTCTGCCTCCTCCTCAAGCAACGTCTCGTCCTCTAAGCCCACGCCTGCGCAGACGCTCGTTTATACCAGCGGCTCCGGCGTTGTCGGCGAGGAGGGCTATCAGATCGGCGTCGGCGTCAGCGATGT
>CAZACG010000244.1:0-3215 GCA_964483645.1 uncultured Oscillospiraceae bacterium
CCTCATCCTGCTGTTCCTTGGTCAGCTTGATGAAGTTAACCGCATAGCCGCTGACACGGATGGTCAACTGCGGATACTTTTCGGGATGTGCCTGCGCATCCAGCAGCGTTTCCTTGCTGAATACGTTGACGTTGAGATGATGGCCGCCCTTGCGCACATAACCGTCCAGCAGCGTCACAAGATTGTCAATCTGATTGTTTGTCGCCGTCATAATCGTGGCTCCTTTCATTCAGCGTTATTCGTTGTCAAGGCTTTCAAACAGCGTCGGGGATTCGCATGCGCCGCCCGGGCAGCAGTCAAAATCCACTTCGATATCGCCTGCGAAGATCTGATCCTCCTTGCCCAGCGCGCCCGGAATAATGGAGAAGGTATTGGAAATACCGTCCTGTGCATCCTTGAACGGCAGCTTGGCGACGGAAGCCAGAGAAGCGACTGCGCCATGGGTATCGCGGCGGTGCATCGGGTTCGCGCCCGGCGCAAACGGCTCGCCCTTCTTGCGTCCGTCCGGCGTGGAGCCGGTCGCCTTGCCGTAAACGACGTTGGAGGTGATGGTCAGAATCGAGGTCGTAGGGATGGAACCGCGGTAGGTATGGTTCTTACGCACATGCTCCATAAAGCGATGGACGATGTCGCGGGCAATATCGTCCACGCGATCGTCGTCGTTGCCGTACTTGGGGAAGTCGCCCTCCACCTCATAATCCACAGCCAGTCCCGTCTCGTCGCGGATCACGCGCACCTTGGCATACTTGATCGCAGACAGGGAATCGGCCACCACGGACAGGCCCGCTATGCCCGTGGCGAACCAGCGGGTAACGTCCTTGTCATGCAGCGCCATCTGAAGCTTCTCGTAGCAGTATTTGTCATGCATATAGTGGATGACGTTGAGGGTATTGACATACACCTCTGCCAGCCAGCGCATCATCGCGTCATACTTATGCATAACCTCATCATAATCAAGATACTCCGAAGTAATCGGGGTAAACTCCGGGCCGACCTGCTTGTGAGTGATTTCATCCACACCGCCGTTGATCGCGTACAGCAGGCACTTGGCCAGATTGGCACGCGCGCCGAAGAACTGCATCTCAAGACCCAGACGCATGGAAGAAACGCAGCAGGCAATCGCATAGTCATCACCATGCGTAAAGCGCATCATATCGTCGTTTTCATACTGTACAGAGGAAGACTCGATGGAGGTCTTGGCACAGAAGCGCTTGAAATTCATCGGCAGATGCTCGCTCCAGAGCACGGTAAGATTCGGTTCCGGCGCAGGGCCAAGGTTTTTCAGCGTATGCAGATAACGGTAGGACATCTTGGTTACCATGTGACGGCCGTCAATAGCCACGCCGCCGATGGACTCGGTAACCCACTGCGGATCACCGGAGAACAGCGCATTGTACTCCGGCGTACGGGCAAACTTGACCATGCGCAGCTTCATGATAAACTGGTCGACCATCTCCTGAATCTCGCGTTCTGTAAATACGCCGTTCTTCAGGTCGCGCTCGGCATAAATGTCAAGGAACGTCGAGGTACGGCCAAGGGACATCGCCGCGCCGTTCTGCTCCTTGATCGCGCCCAGATAGCCAAAGTAAAGCCACTGAATCGCTTCCTTGACGTTTCTGGCCGGCTTGGAGATATCATAGCCGTAGCTAAGCGCCATCTCCTTGAGCTGCTGGAGCGCACGGATCTGCTCGGAAAGCTCCTCGCGCTCCTGAATAACCTTGGAATACATCGCCGAACGGGTCGTTTCCTTCTGCTCAAGCTTATCCTCAATCAGATAGTCCACGCCATAGAGCGCCACGCGG
This sequence comes from uncultured Oscillospiraceae bacterium, assembly GCA_964483645.1. Classification (GTDB taxonomy): domain Bacteria; phylum Bacillota; class Clostridia; order Christensenellales; family Aristaeellaceae; genus Ventricola. The sequence continues at coordinate 1,803 of CAZACG010000244.1, forward strand.
CGATAATCGCCGATGATGCGGCCTCGGCCATAAGCATCCGGCAGACCCGTAATGATATGGCTGGAACGGCAGGCGCGCATTTCCGGCGTATACACATCAAACACGCCCGCATTATGCGTCTTGCGATGCACGGTAAAGAATTCCTTGGTCTGCGGATTAATCTTATAGCCATGATCGTTGCAAGCCTTCTCCGCCGTCCGGATGCCGCCATAGGGCATGAACGCGCGTTTGAAGGGCTTATCCGTCTGCAAACCAACGATCTTCTCCTTGCTCTTATCCAGATAGCCTGGAGCATGCGAGGTAATGGTGGAGATGATGTCCGTATCCATATCCAGCACGCCGCCGGCTTCGATTTCCTTGCGTGTCAGCTCGCTGACCTGCGCCCAAAGATCCAGCGTATCCTGCGTCGGCTCCTCCAAAAAGCTGTCGTCACCGTCATAGGGGGTATAGTTATGTCTGATAAAGCTTCGAACATTGACCTCGCGCTCCCACGTAGCGGATTCAAAGCCTTCCCAGCCTTCAAAGCGATGCTCCATGTTGTTCCTCCTGCGATCGAAATAGTTTTGTTAGCTTTTGCTAACGATTTGTCTTAAAGCAAAGACTAGGAATGCAGCTTAAACAGCAGATTAAGCGCCATCCTGTCTTTCCCTTCTTTACACCTTTGAAATCGCACGCTTTGCATTCGATTTCTGCAAGTAACTATACCACAGTCTTCCCGTTTTTTCAACGATAACGCATGCCATGTTTTCACATTCGACCATTTGCACACATCTGCTCCCGCTTTCCTGTCACACAGCACGCCGAAAAACGCTCTCCATCTTCCAAAGCGATATGCCACATGAAGCCGCTCTATGCTCGCATCCTTACACAATGTTCTATACGGCATAAAGGTCTGAGCAGAACACTCTGCCCAGACCCTTTGATTCTTTTTTGATGATCCGTTACTTGGCAAGGTAAGCGCTCAGCTGCTTATTCGCCTCATCCAAATACGTCTGCATACCGGCGTCGTCCAGCGCCTTCAGGAACGCAGGAAGCATCTCGGCCGGATCCACCGCGCCGGCGTCCAGCGCCAGCGCATACTGAGAAGCCACGTTCGCCAGAGCAGCCATCTCGTTCTGTACGCCGGTGTTGTCAAACACATAGCCCAGCGCCGGAATAGCTTTGGCGTTGCCGTAGTACTCCACGAAGCTCTTGCGGAAGCCCGCGCCCTCGGCGGCGGTATCCGGCAGGATGGTCACATTGCCCATGCCGTTGGTCCACGGCGTATAGGTGCTACGCGCATCGGTGAACTCAATCAGGCCGTCTGCGTTCTTGGTGTAGTGAATGCCCTCCACACCATAGTTGAGCAGGGTCATCAGATACGGATCGCTGTTGAGCAGCGCAAGGAATTTGAAGCTCTCCACTGGATAATTG
>CAZACG010000245.1:0-3159 GCA_964483645.1 uncultured Oscillospiraceae bacterium
AGCATGGCGTTCACGTCCTGCGCCGTATGTCCGAAGAAGCCGGCAAACTCGATCAGCTTATAGCCGATCTGGGCAACCTTGCTCAGCGCGCCGGGCAAATCGTCCCGGGTGATATCGCGTACAGAAAACATTTGCAGTCCATATTCCATCTTTGTCTCTCCCTTCTGCGATCTCCATAATCGTCCGCTTACTCCAGGTCCATATCGACATTCAGCCACCAGCGCAGCACATCCTGAATCTTTTTATCCCAGCAGCGCCACTGGTGTCCGCCTTCGGATTCCTCAATCGTCGCCTCAAGGCCAAGCGAGTGCAGATGCTTCCAGACCTTCTGATTGCCCTTGTACATGATGCCGTCCTCCGTGCCGCACCATGAATAGAGCCTCGGCAAAGGCTTTTTCTCCTCCGCCACCCTTTGAAGCAGCGCCATGATATCGTTGCAGGAGCCCACCAGATCCTTTTCTTCTCCGAAAATGCCTCTGTACAAAGTCTGCACGCGCTCAGAATCCTTCATATGCCGGACATAGTTTTCCTGAATATCCAGCGTGCCGGAGAGCGCCGCCGCCGCGCCAAAGGAGGTACTGCCCAGCGCCAGCTTCCATGCGCCGTAGCCGCCCATCGAGAAGCCCGCAACCAGCGCATCCTCCGGCTTTGTGGAAATGCGCGGGAAAAACTGTCCGACAATCTGCGGCAGTTCCTCGGAGAGGAAGGTGAAGTAATTCATGCCGTACGTCGTGTCCGTATAAAAGCCCAAGTGCGTCGTCGGCATGATCACAGCAACGCCCAGCTGTTCGACATAGCGTTCGATGGACGAGCGTCTTTGCCAGCTGGTCTGATCATCCGTATAACCGTGCAGCAGATACAGAGCTTTAAACTGCCCATCCTGCGTCAGTCCCGCCTGCGGCAGTTTTCCCCGTCTCGCCTGTGGGAGAATCACATCCATTTCCACGCTCAAGCTCAGAATTTCCGAATAAAAGCTTACATGCATCAATGCCATTGTCATCATTCCTCCGAAGCATTCGTTCAAGCAAGAGCCACGAGCTCCAGCTCCTTACGGCAATTGGTGATAAAATCATCGATACGTCCCGGCGCATAGAGATACGACTTTCTGAGCTCGCCGCGCGCAATCCTATCCTGCGTATCGGCCAGACGCTCAAGGGCCGCCTCCGCCTTTTGGCGATTCTCCCTGTCGGGCGTTCTGCGCTCAATCAGCAAACGGATGTACGCCTCGTACTCGTCATCATGCAGCATCACCCAGATCCGCTGCACATCAAAGCGCTGCACAAGATCCTGATAATCCTCTTCCCGGAGCACATCTCTGATGCTCTCGATCTTCTTGATCGCCTTTTCGATTTGCTCAAGCGCTTCCTCATGAATCTCTCTGTGCATCCTGAGAATCTTGGCATTCGGACGGATCAGCAGATCGTAAATCGTCTGCTTGTTCTCCGGCGTCGGACACCATTGAATCAGCGCTTTGCCGTAATTATGCGTGCGGGAATCCACGTAAGCATACGACGGAATGTGGGAATGATCGTTGGTGCGGATGCCAAACTCAAAATTCACCTTGTCCACGACCTTATATCCGCTACGCAGCGCCGAAGCCAGAATATCACGCTTGTCAGCATCCGTGACGCCATACTTCATCTCAATCCATTCATGCCATAGATCCTCCGAGCAAACGTCCGGATGATCTGCCATCTTCATGAGCGAATAGACATTGACCTCATTGGGCGTGTCCAGCGCCGTGTGTCCGTCCCAGATCGGGCGCATCGTGATGCGCTTGAGATTGGGCGTGGCATCCAGCGCGGCGTTGATTCTCTCCTGCATCTGCTCCGGGAAGCAGCACGGAACAAGACCCAAACCATGGTATTCCATGCCACAGCAGAACACAAGACCATGGTTCATGTGCGGAAGCTTGGAAATCAGCTTGGGCTGGGGCAGCGACGGATTGAAATCGCCCGTGGTATAATTATGCTCCAGCAGAATGGGCAGGTCATGCGGAAAATCCTTGAGTGCTTCGTAAAGCAGTTCCTCCTGATACGGATACCATGCATGCGTCAGCAGCACGAAGCTCTTGCCGTTATCCTTGCAGGCCTGCGCCATGGCGATGAGCATCATGCGGATATGCTCGCCAAAGCTCAGATACGGATAGGCGTGTCCATCCAGCGCCCCAATGACCGCACCGTTATTTTCAATCACTTCATCGGAGATATCTATGCCATAATTGAATGCGCGGAAAAAGCTATCGCAATGAATCACATTTCTGGATTCAAAGAGATACGTTCCGTATTCGTCAATATCCGGAAAACGCTCAAACAGCGCGCAGATCATGTCGTAGATAAACTCCCAGAACTTACCCGTGTACAAATCCTTCATTTCGGGATAGGCCTTCAGGAAGCAGTCGATGGGCGCGTAATCGCCGACCATATAGCAAACTTTTTTACCATGGCGCTTGCATACGGCAATCGCCTCATCCAAGAACGCATTGGTGCGTTCGTCAATCTTCACGTCCGCCTTAGCGTACTTCGGCGGTACGCTGTGATTGAATACATGACCGCTGTGAAATTGCACCCAGTCAAAGGCGGTTCCCCACCTGTCCTCGCGCGCGAAATACTTTTCAAGCTCCTGCGCACCGCTGGCGACGGCATGCGTTTTGCTCATATCGGCAAACAGGAGCAGCATCTTCTCAAGCCGCGTATCCTTGTGCATATCCTCCCTTTGCGGATATATCTTTGAAGTCAGTGAATTCACCATATGGATCATCCTTTCCATCAATATACAGCCTCTCCTCTTCGCAGAGAGGGCCGCTTATGCTTATCTGAATTATACATGCTCATTCCATGAATCGCAATTCATTTCACATGCGTTCTTACGTTTTTGCTGTTTCCCAAGCGGCGTACGCTCGTTGACGCCGCCGCTTCAAGGCGCGATTTTACTCGCCGCCACAATATTTTTTGCCGGGTCTTGCTTCTCAAAGGCAGGTATAGTATACTATATTATTATGGATACTAAAGCCAGTATTCTAGGAGGGATTTCCCATGGCAGAAGAAATCAAGGAAAAGAGCAATTTTATCTGGGAAGCAATCAAGGCCGACTTGGCCGAAGGCAAGAACGGCGGCCGCGTTCAGACCCGTTTCCCGCCCGAACCCAACGGCTATCTGC
>CAZACG010000246.1:0-3152 GCA_964483645.1 uncultured Oscillospiraceae bacterium
GATCATTTCTTCCACTTCACGGGAATACTGCATATTAAGTGTCCTCCTTATCCTGATGATTGGAATGGAAAAATGTTGTGTATATGCAACCGCTTTATTATACCACAACCACCTGTCAAAAAGAAACACCTTTCATCATTTTTTTCACAAGAAAGCGCGTTCCTCTTACGAAACGGTTTGCAGCACGAAGGAGCGTCAAGCTAAGCATTCGGATATTCAAGCAAAAACGAAAGACTTGCGTTCGAAGAGTTTCAAAGGGCGACCGGAAAGCCCTTTGATGGGGCGTTAGGGCAGAGCCAAAAGCTTGAAAGCGTTTATGTTTCTTAAAAACTGCTCTTTGAAATGCTCGGAAGTCGCTTGATACTGCTCTCAAATCCAATCGACCTTTTGAAAAGCCAACGCCGGGGTTTGCTTCGCGCTCTGAATGCTTTTAGGGAATGGCTTCGCCATGAAAACCGTTGGGCAGCCGCCCAAACCTGCCGAGAAAATTCGCCCCTTGCCCCGTATTCGCTTCGCGTTTATGGATTATTTTGATCTGAGAACAGCATGAGAGCTCCTTCGGGGGGACGCGCCGAATTTTTTTCAAAAAACTGCAAAAAAGCGCTGCTTGGCTACGTCTATTCATATGTAAGGTATGTGCGTTTGCTGACCGATACGAATGGAGGAAAGAGCTTGCCAAAGAGAGAGAAGGACTGGGCGTATGTATCGCTGCCGCTTGCCATGCTCGCAGCGCTGCTGGTAGCCGCGGCATTTACGGGCATGTGGCCTTGGAACAAGAATGTCTATCATTCCTATACGCTGCAGGCCTGCGCATGGCTTGAAGGGCGGCTTGATCTGGGCGAGGATTATCCGTGGCTTGAGCTGGCGATTGTGAACGACAAATACTACGTCAGCTTTCCGCCGTTTCCGTCCTATGTGCTTTTGCCGTTTGCCGCCGTTTTCGGCGTCAATACTCCGGATCACTTCATCAGCCTTGCGTCTACGCTCATAGGCGTGGTGTATGCGGTACGCATGTATAAGCTGGTCTGCCGTCAGAGGCATAGCCTTGACTTTTTCGTGCTTTATCTGTTTTTGTGCAATGGCTATTTTTTTATCGCGATGCGCGGATATGTGTGGTTTTTGGCGCAAAGTTTGTGCTTTACGCTTTCGCTCATGGCGCTGGTGCATGCGCTCTGCGGACAGGGAGGAATCTCGCTGACCTGCTGGGCCTGCGCAGTCGGATGCAGGCCGATGATGGTGTTCTGTGCGCCGGTTTTGTTGGTTCTTCTTTGGAAAAGCTATCGGCAGGCGAACCCGGATGCCACGCCGATTCGGCTGCTGAAAAGCAAATGGTATTGGCTCATAGGCCCATGCCTGCTGGCAATATCCTATATGACGCTGAACCTGCTGCGCTTTGGCAATCCTCTTGAGTTCGGTCATCGCTTTTTGCCGGAATTCACTCGCGCGGCGGAGGGACAGTTCAGTCTGAGCTATGTAAAAAAGAACCTTTCGGATCTTACGCGTCTGCCGACGGTAGACCCCAAAGGCGGCGCGCTGAAATTCTATACGCATAACGGCAATGCATTCTGGCTGATCTCGCCGATTCTGATATCCTTTGCTGCGGCGTTTGTTTATGCGATGATCAAGAAAAGGCGAGAATGTGTGTTTGAGCTTGCGGCGATTCCCGTCGTCTGGCTGGTCTATACTGCGGTTGTCTGCATGCATAGGACGATGGGAGGCTGGCAGTTCGGCAATCGTTATATGCAGGATATGATGCCGTATCTGTATTATGGGCTGCTGCGGTTGAAGCCGGAGGGAGAGAACTTCAAGAAGCTCAATATGCCGCTGTTTGTGCTGGGCTTTGCGCTCAATCTGGTGGGCACCGTTGCGACCTACAATGAATGGATTTAGAATCCCTGACATGGTGACGCGGATTTCTGCTCGCGGCATGCTATGGAACGTGATTTTCTATATAACAAGAGAGTCTGCGAAGCAAGCGCTTCGCAGACTATTTGCTTTCGTATGGGGAGTTGAGCAAAGCAACCAGACGTTTTAAGCAAAAAAGAAGGGGCTGCACCTGAAGGGTTCCAAAGGACGACCGGAAAGCTCTTGGGCGGGGCGTTAGGGTTCTGCCCCCAAGCTCAAAAAGAACCCATGATACTTCAAAATTGCTTTTTTAAAATATTTGGAAGCGCTTGACAGCTCCTTTGGAAGAAAGTGCACGCCGTGGTCAGCCTTGGCGACCTGCGCCGATCAGGCAGGAGAGCAGGCAGTACGCAGACAGAAGCGTTAGCGTCAGAAATGCGTAAATCAAGAAAATGAGCACCGTCGTGACGGTTACAATGGTCAGTGTGAACACCAGTGCAAACGCAGAGACCATGATCAGCAGCAGCGCGTAGATCAGCACGCGTCTGCCGCGCTGATGGATGCAGCGGTCATAGCATTCGTTCTGACGCAGCAGGCTGGTTACGACGATGACGAGCAGGAGCAGCGTAAACGCGCCGAGGGCAAGCGCCAGCAGAGCGTTTGTCGTTCCCGTCGTCAGAAGATCATTGTAGGAGAGCAAAGCCATGACGATACCGGCGATAAAGCTGATGACGACGGCGAATACGTCTGAATAACGGCTTGAGCACATGAGGAAGAACTCCTTTCTCTGCATGGGAGAAGCGGGTTAGGGCATGGTCACGCTGGTGTCGGCATAATGCGCTTCGGCACGCACGATGAAATGCCGCCGACCGGTGCACGCTCCGACGCCTCCATCCATACGCGCATCGTCCGGGAGGATAAAGCGCGTGGTTTCCAATGCAACGTCACAGCATCCGGCATTGTAATGGGCGGGTACGGTAAAGCATTTGAAGCCGCAGGAATGCTCGTTGTTTTGCGCGTCAAGCTCTGTGACCATATAGCCCACAGAGACGCGGCGGCAGGGACAGACGTTTTTGAGTGTCATGGTGACGTCCATGATACGGCCCGTAGCGTCGATGGTCTTGTCGCCCAGCGCATTGATCTTGATTTCCTCGCAGCCATTGTAAATGATATGCCCGTTGCGATTGATGGAACTGTCGCTGCCGCAGCTGTTTGCGGCGCAGCGGCCTGCCGCGTTGCTTTGCGCGTATTCGGGGGCATTGCCGTCGCCTGAGCGAGCGCCGCATGCTCCGGCGGACGTATAGGAC
>CAZACG010000247.1:0-3142 GCA_964483645.1 uncultured Oscillospiraceae bacterium
CTCCTCCTGCGCATATGCATCCTGCTGCGGCGGCTGCGCGCCGGGCTCAATGGCGATTTGCGACACATCAAGCGCGGCTCGCTCCTCAATCTGCATACTGCATCCGCCAAGCGTTGCCGCTGCGCCAAGCAACAGCGCCGCTAAAGCTGCATTTCCTGCCCTTTTCATTGCATCTTCTCCGAAAGCCCTTATTCCCGAATCATCAGCGTTCTGAGCGTGCTCAGCGCAATCGTCCAGTTATCCATGCTGCGTTCCAGCACCACCGTTTCCCGCTCAATCTGCGCATCGCCGCCCAGCGTAGAGCGCAGGCTCGCGCTCACCACCAGCGTCGCCGTCTGTCCGTCAAAGCTGACCGCGCCGTCTGTAACCGCATAATCCAGCAGCGAAACATCAGTCTCCCGCATCTGCGCTTCAAACGCTGTCGGCGTGGGAAGCTGTCCGTTTTCATCCGCCAACACCAGCGCATAGAGCAGCTCCCAGTCCTGTGCCTGCCATGCGCCAAGGATCATCTCCATTGCGCGTTTCGGCGTCAAGAGCGTCGCCTCGTCACGCGCGCAAGCCGCCAGCAGCAGCGACGCGTCCTGCTGCGTCGTATCAAACCACGCCATGGACACGCGCTGCGGGATTTCATCGTCGCCGTCCGCTACATAGAGCTGCACGCGCTGATAGCGGCCTCCGTCCGTCAGCGCCAGTACGAGGGACTGCATCGCAAGCCGCCTCCTCAGCGCAGCTTCCTCCCGCCAGAAAGGGATATCTTCCCAATCCGCCGGCGCGCCGTCCGGTCTGCCCAAAAACTCTTTGCTGAGCGTTACAAACGCCGTTCTTCCCTCTCCCGAAACGGAAATGACCCGCGTTTCCTGCGGGAATACGCTGCTCAGCTGCGCATAAGCCGTTCCCGGCCCCTCCAGCAGCTTTTCAACAATGGCATAGGCAATGGTCTCTTCGCGTCGGATATTCAGCTGCGCGCGCTGCGCACCAAGCACGTCCGTCTGCGCGAAGCGAAAATAGAGCGTCACATCCAGCGTATCTGCCGCTGCAGCCTCGTTTTCATGGCGAAAAACGGAGGGAACATCCGGTTCAGGCGTCTGCTGCACGCCGGATGTTCTTTGCGCCATCTGCACCCATCCTTCAACCGCCGGGAGATTCATGATTTCTTCGAGCACCTGTCTTTGCAAAAGCACGCTCAACGCAAGCGCGATCAACAAACAGGCGATGACCTTCTTCATCTGTTATTCCTCATTTCACCGGAAGCTGAACGATGAACGTCGTTCCCTCGCCCTGCTTGGAGCGCACGGTCACCGAGCCCGCATGCAGCCTGACAATCTGCTGCACAATGGAAAGTCCCAAGCCTGTTCCGCCCGTATCCCTTGACCGCGCCTTGTCCACACGGTAAAACCGATCGAACACATGCGGGACGTCCTCCTCAGGAATACCCACGCCCGTATCGGCAATCTCCAATACGGCGTCGCGTCCGTTTTTTCGAAGGCTGACGCTGATTTTTCCGCCGTCCGGCGTGTATTTAATAGCATTTTCAATGATGTTATAGCAAACCTGCGAGAGCTTGCCCGGATCTGCAAACATCTCGCATTCATCGGCGATTTTCGTCTCAATCGCCTGGCCGCGCTTCTTCGCCAGCGGTGCAAGACGCGAAACCGTTTCTCGAACCGTATCGGCAAGCACCATGAGCTCACGCCTGAGCTTGAGTTTGTGGCTGTCAATATGCACAAGCGTAAGCAGATCGCCTACCACGGAGGACAACCTGTCAATTTCCTTGTCGATGTCCGTCAAAAACTCCGTACGCAAATGCGGATCCATGTTTTCTTCATACATCATGGATTCCACCAGAATCTTGATCGTCGCCAACGGCGTCTTCAGTTCATGGGAGGCATTGGAGACGAACTGATTGCGCGCTTGTTCAAGACGCTGCACCTGTTCGCTCATGTGGTTGAACGCTTCAGCTAGCTGCGCCATTTCACTTCGACCCGGAACATGCACGCGATGCTTGTAATCGCCCTTGCTCATACGTTCAATGCCCGCGCTCAGCTCGGCGACCGGCTTTGTCACCACACGGGAAATCACGCCCGCCATCACCAGCACAGCCATCAGCGCCAGCAAAAACACCACAACCATCTGATCGCGTACGGAAATCAGCGAATCCACCGTATCCTGTACGGAAGCGATCATCACCAGCGCGCCATCCTTCTGCGCGCTCTCGCCAAGCGCAGAGGCAAAGCATCCCGCCCAGACCCGGCTCGTGTCTCTTCCGGTGATCGCATCGAAAATAGACGCGGCCTGCTGCTCGCCGCCGCCCTCCAGCAGGTGAAAGCCGTAATCTCCGTCCGTCTCTCCGCTAAGCACGCTGTACACCTCGGAAAGAGAGAGTCGCGTGCCGCATCGCTCGTCAAAGGTGTCAAATTGCACCTTGCCGTCGGCATCAACAACCAAAAGGCGGCCCCCGCTTTCGCGAGCCGCCTGTAAAAGCTGTTGATAGAACGCATCCGCCGTCGTCATGACGCGCTGCTCTTCAAGGCTTGAAGCCAGCTTTGTTACGCTTTCCATCTCTCGCCTGACGGTATCCTGAAAAAGCGAATCGCTCACCAGCCGAATGGTCGATGCCGCCACAAGGGAAAACGAAACGCCGATCACCAGCAGGAAAGCAATCAGTATTTTGGTTCGGACGGAGTAAAATAGGTTAATCCTTGTCCGTAAAATAATAACCCACTCCCCATTTGGTCAAGATGAACTCCGGGCCCGAATTATCCCGCTCAATCTTCTCGCGCAAACGGCGGATATGCACGTCCACCGTTCGCATATCGCCCATATAATCGTATTTCCAGACGGTCTCAAGCAGCGCTTCACGGCTATACACCTTGCCGCGATGCGTAATCAGCAGCTGAAGAAGATCGAACTCCTTGGCTGTCAGGCGGATCGTCTCTCCGGCAAGCACCACCGTTCGGCTCTGGCAGTTGACCTCAAGATCACGCACACGTACGACGCGTTTTTCCTCAACCGCCTCACTCATGGGCTGACTGCGGCGGAAGATGGACTTAACACGCGCCTTCACCTCAAGGATATTGAACGGCTTGGTCATATAATCATCTGCGCCGTACTCAAGACCCAGAATCTTATCCATATCCTCGCC
>CAZACG010000248.1:0-3128 GCA_964483645.1 uncultured Oscillospiraceae bacterium
CGGATTGCGATAGAGCGGCGTTTGAGGATCGGGCAGCTCCGGCTCGTACATCTGCCTGCCCTTGTCCTCCCAGATGAGCACCTTCGTGTTCGCTTCCAGATTATCCCACAGCCACTGCATGTTCATGCCCTGCGCATTCTTGCGCCTCTGCACGCGGATGCAGCCGTGGCTCGCCTTCTTGCCCAGCTCCGGTTCATAGGCTGTGTAAATCTTCGTCTTCCCGTCCGCGCCCACATCATGGAGCACCTCGTGAATCAGCGTGCCGCCATTGATGCGCAGCGCATACTTGCCAATCGTTCTTCCCGCCTTAAAGTCGCCCGTCCAGCTCACCACAAGGAACTCGCCCGACGGCGTTTCGTTGTAGGGCTGCTTGGCATTGTTGAGTCCCGTGCTCACCAGCAGCTCGCCGATGATCGCGCCCTCTTCAAAGACGTACATCTTCTGGCGCAGCTTATCTACCAGCAGCGCATACTTGTCCGACGGCGTCTTGGTGATCAGGCGGTTTTTCTTGATGTAGCCCTGCACCTTCTGCGCCGCAATGGACTCCATATAGCCGCTTTCCGACTTCGTGCCGTCGTTCGTATAGGCCTCAATGAGCACGTAGCCGTCCCCGTCAAGATCCTCCTCGACGATGCGCACGCCTTGACTCTGCCCGTGCAGCTCGCCCGCGCAGTTCTCCTTGTAGGGACGCGCGCTGATTCCCGGCTGATTGGTAATATAGATATTCTCTGTTTGATCGCCGTCAATGACCGTGATGGGCTGCATCATAATCTCCCATATGGCCCTCTGGTGCTCCGGGTTGGATAAATCGTAGTCATCCGGATTCATCTCCCAATAGCTCGCCGCCTGCGGCACGACGGATCCTTCCCCCTGTGTCGGCACATTCTCCCAGACGGCAGCCTCCTCGAGCACAAGCGCGCTCAAATCCAGCGTGTTTTCTCGCGCCTGCTCCTCGCTTTCAAAGACATGCAGGGAAATCACGCTCTGCGCGCTCTCCTCGCCCTGCGCGTTGCGCATCTGTGCGGCGATCATGTACGCGCCGGAAGAAACAGCCGTGCCATCGGGCAGAAGTCCGTTCCATGCCACGCGCCCCGCGCCCGCCTCTATCTGCACCGCGCCCAGATCGGCAAGCTGCTCGCCCGTCTCGCCGCTGAGCAGCTGCATGGCCAGCACGCCGCTCTCGGTAGCCTGAAAATCCACGTACCATCCATCCCGCCCGGCAATCAGGCTGAAATCATCGGCATATACGCCCATGATCGACGGCGCAGCCATCGCGCCGGAAGCCGTGAGCACCCCGATAAGCAAAAGAAACAAAATGCGTTTTTTCATAATCGTCTCCGTAACCCCAGCAAAATATGGTAAGAAAAAGGGTTGCAAGAATTTCCGTCTTGCAACCCCTCTTTCGTACATCCAAACATCTTAGCCCGGCAGATTCAGGATGTCGTCCGGGCCGACGGTCGTCTCCGGAATCGGCGTGACGGAGGACTTGGTGTAAAGCAGTTCCAGCGTCATCTTTCCCGCAATGCCGTCCGCCGCCAGATCGTTGTCCTCTTGGAACTGCTTGACGGCATTCTGCGTACCCGTGCCGAAGTTGCCGTCCGCTGCGCCGCTCAGGTAGCCAAGCTCGGCCAGCGCCTGCTGCAAGGTGACAACCTCGGGGCCGATGGAGCCCTTCTTGAGCGTGTTGTAGGAAACAGGCGCGGGCGTTGCCGGTTCCGGCGTCACCGCCACCTGCGGAACAGGCGTCGTCACCCTCGGGGCCGGCGTGCTCGTCGCGCCGAAGACCACGAAGTTGGAAGCAAGCTGCTGCCCGTCTCCCGTCGCCGACTGCTGCTGTTGCTGCTGCGTCGGATTCTGCGCCGGATTCTTCTGCTGACTGTCGCCCGCGGTAAACATGGAGCGCACAATCATAGCGATAATCACAATCAGAAGCAGAATCAGGCCAAAGGCGATGATCAGCGGCGTGCGGTCTGCGCTCTTCCTCGCGCCGCGGCTGCCCTTTGAATAGGCCGCCTTCTTGCTCACGCGCGGACGCGGCTCTTCGCTTGCCGCATCGTCCTGCTGCTGCGCGTCCGCATTCTTGACCGGCTGAGCCTTTACGCCCGCCAGATTGGCATAGCAAATCGGACAGATATTGGATCCGTCCGGAATCCTGTTGCTGCAATGGGGACAAAACATATCCAGCCCTCCTCGGAACATCTTCGATTAAGTATAAACCAGATTGGAAGGACTTTTCAAGGCTTTTGTGATGAATCCGAGCCGATTCCTCCAAAAACCATGCGTGTCCCGCTCCGTGAACCTCTATCTATGCATATGACGAAACAGATGCGTTTCATGCTCCCGACCGCTCCGTTTTTTCGCGGTTTTCCTCTTCCTTTTCGCCAAGCGCGTCAAGCTGTCGGTTCGCGCTGATCGTGCAGACCGCCGCAGCGATGCCCGTATGCAGCGCCAGCTCTCGCGCCATTTCCCGATCGTGCCCCTGTCCACTCCGCACGCCGTCCTCCAGCGTCCGAATTTCGCTGCAAAAGCGCTCGTAACCTTCGCGCGCGCCGCTTGCGCCAAGCATCTGCAACAGCACGGCGATGCGCTCCATGCTCAGCGCCTGCTTGAGCACGGCGATTTCCAGCAGCGCCGCCAGATGTTCCCGATCATATTTTTTCCCGACGGGCCGCTTAAGCAGCCCGAATTTCACATAGTTGTTGACCATGGACTTGGTCATCTCGCCCTTGGGCAGCACGCCGTCGAGCGTACGCTCCATCAGCGTGATCACCTGATCCATATACAGCCCGATGTCCGGGAGCAGCTCCCAGCGGGGCAGCTTCAGCGTCTGCATGGCTATCCTCCGTTTCCGCAGGCATGCGTTTGGTCGTTCCATTATAACATTGACCCTATAGCCTGTCAAACGCCGCAAGTTTTATGGGGTTTCCTCCTTTACAAATGCCGCATGTTTGTATACACTATCTTTGTACAAACTCAGGGCTACGTTCTCTTCAGAAAGAAGGTTTTATCTATGACTCTCAGTGAGCTCAAGGTCGGCCAGTCTGCCGTCGTCTGCCGTGTCGGCGGCGAAGGTGCGCTGCGCCAGCATTTTCTGGACATGGGCCTCATCCCCGGTGCCGAGATCACGC
>CAZACG010000249.1:0-3106 GCA_964483645.1 uncultured Oscillospiraceae bacterium
GTCTCTTAAAACCGCAACTCGCGTTCTTCTTGATTCTGTATCGTTTTCAAGGATCTGTATTCCGTACACGGAATGATGAGAGTATACCCCACCTTTCTTCTTTTGTCAACACCCATTTTACATCATTTTTTGCACACTTTCGGTATATATCCGAACATTATTCTTCGGTCATTTGCTATGTTTCGACTTTTTCCATTTTTAGGTTTTCAATATTCATCTATTTCTCTCTCAATCATTCTTTTTCCCGAACAATCAGACACAAAAATATTTTTAAAAATTTGCTCAATGTTTTCTCTTCTGCTTCATTTTTAAAAAGGGCATTCACGTAGTCCCTTATAAAACCCGTATAACATGTACGCGCCTTTATTTCAGACAAGCCGCCGCCTTTACTTCTATATAGAAAAAGCCGGACCGAGATTTTCTCGATCCGACTCTACGCTCATCTTTGGCCGACATATTCTGAATGCCAGCTGATTCTCTTTTGCTCAATTGTTTGCTTACTTTGCAAATTCGGTACAGCGGGTCTCGCGGATGACATTGACCTTAATCTGTCCCGGATACTCCATCTCATTTTCAATCCGCTTGGCTATCTCGCGAGCCAGCACCATCGTTCCCTCGTCAGAGATATCCTCCGGCTTCACCATGATGCGAACCTCACGTCCGGACTGAATCGCAAAGGATTTCTCAACCCCTTGGAAGCTGGAAGCGATCTCCTCAAGCTTTTCAAGCCTGCGGATATAATTCTCAATGGACTCGCGGCGCGCACCCGGACGGGCGGCAGAAATCGCATCAGCCGCCTGCACAAGCACAGCTTCGACCGTCTGCGGCTCTATATCGTTGTGATGCGCTGCGATACAATGAATGACCTCCGGCGTCTCATGGTAACGCTTGGCCATCTCCACGCCCAGTTCGACATGCGTTCCCTCAAGCTCATGATCGACAGCTTTACCGATATCATGCAGCAAACCTGCGCGCTTGGCCAACGTGACGTCGGCGCCAAGCTCTGCGGCCATCAAGCCGGCCAAATGCGAAACCTCAATGGAATGCTTGAGCACATTCTGACCATAGCTTGTGCGGTAACGCATGCGGCCCAGCAGCTTGACCAACTCATGGTGAATGCCATGCATGTTGGTTTCAAAGATCGCCTGCTCGCCGGTTTCTCGAATCTGGTTGTCCACTTCACGACGCGCCTTCTCGACCATTTCTTCAATACGAGCCGGGTGAATGCGTCCATCCGCAATCAGCTTTTCAAGCGCCAAACGCGCAATCTCACGGCGAACCGGATCAAACGCGGAAACAATAACCGCCTCCGGCGTATCGTCAATAATCAAATCAACGCCCGTCGCCGTCTCCAGTGTGCGGATATTGCGGCCCTCTCGTCCGATGATTCGACCCTTCATGTCCTCATTGGGCAAGTTAACCAAAGAGACTGTGGTTTCCGCCACATGATCAGAAGCGCAACGCTGAATCGCCATAGCAACGATATTGCGCGCCTTCTTTTCGGCCTCGTCACGAGCATTCTGCTCAATTTCGCGCACAAGCACGCCTGCGTCGTGATAGGCTTCTTTCTGTATACGCTGGACGATCATATCCTTCGCCTCGTCCTGCGTCATTTTGGCCACGCGTTCAAGCTCGACGCGGCGCTTTTCATCCATCTCACGAGCAGCCTGTTCGCTGGCCTCTGCCGCCGCCTTCTGTCTCGCGCTGTATTCCTCAGCTTCCTGCGTCAGACGTTCAAGCTCATTCTGCTTCCGTTCAAGGCTCGTCTCTCGCGCGTCGAGATTGTCCGCTTTCTTATCCAGCGTTTCCTCACGCTGTGCAACACGTCGCTCGCTGCGCTGCACTTCTGCGCGGCGGTCGCGAACCTCTCGATCCAGTTCGTTCTTGAGACGAATAACCTCTTCCTTCGCCTCCAGAATGCTTTCTTTCTTCTTTTCTTCAGCACGACGCTGTGCGTCGTCAAGCAGATTGCGCGCATATTCCTCAGTACGCCCAATCTTCTTTTCCTGAATATTCTTGCGGTACATGTATCCGCCTGCCGCGCCGGCAGCCAGACCAATCGCCGCGAAAAGAACAGAAATAATCATCGACCCTTCTCACACTCCTTCTTTGACAAACTTTTCATTTCAATCAAAATCAGTCGGTCAAAAGTGCGCAGGTCGATGACACAGCCCTCATACTGGCAATATAAACAAACGGCAGCACGCCATACGTGTAGACATACTTCGCCCCTCACGGTTTATAGACGCTTTCTGCTTATTGAATTATTGTATCAAACGGTAAAATCCGCTGTATGCTTCAGCAGCAGGTCAAGCCCGCACACGCTTTCACTTAGACTGATTCTATTTTACCGAGGAAATGCGCCCCTGTCAAGACCGATAGGCCATACCGTGAAATTTTTATGCGTACTGTACTGTGCAAAGAAACCAAAAAAGAAAACGGCCTCGGAATAACGCCGAAGCCGTTTAAAACCAAATTACTCGTCGTCCTCCTCAAGGTCGGCCTTGTGCGCTTCAATGATCTTCGTGGAAATCATCTGCGGAACCTCTTCATAGCGCTCAAAGCTCATCTTAAAGGAGCCCTTCGCCTGCGTCATGGAACGCAGATCGGTCGCATACTTGAACATCTCGGCCTGCGGCACTTCAGCGATAATCAGCTGCTTTCCATCCACGGGCTCCATACCCAGAATGCGGCCGCGGCGCTTATTCATATCGCCCATGATATCGCCCATGTACTCGTCCGGCACGGAAACCTCAACATGCATAATCGGCTCAAGGAGCACCGGAGAGGCGTTGATGCACTGCTTATACGCGATGCGCGCAGCAGTTTTGAACGCCATTTCAGAGGAATCGACCGGATGATACGAGCCGTCATAAAGCTTCGCGCGCAGACCCATCATCGGGAAGCCCGCAAGCACGCCCTTTACAAGGTTTTCGCGCAGACCCTTTTCGACCGACGGAATGAAGTTGCGCGGAACCGCGCCGCCGACAACCGCATCGACGAACTCAAAATCAACGCCATCTTCTGCCGGAGAAAACTCAATCCACACATCGCCGAACTGCCCATGTCCGCCGGACTGCTTCTTGTGGCGGCCCTGCACCTTAAT
>CAZACG010000250.1:0-3102 GCA_964483645.1 uncultured Oscillospiraceae bacterium
AAAACTGCTTTGCCGCGATGGTCTATCAAAAGGCAGAAGGCATTTTTGACGACGTTTCCCCGCATGTCGTGCTTCATCATCCCAGCGACAGCGGTAATTTGGGGACGATTTTGCGCACGGCGCTGGGCTTTGGTCTGAAGAATATTGCGATTATCCGTCCGGCGGTCGATTCGGATGATCCGCGCGTGACGCGCGCTTCGATGGGCGCGGCGTTTTCGCTACATGTTCGTCATTTCGATACCTTTGAACGTTACCGGGAGGAATTCCCGGACAGACAGCTCTTCCCGTTTATGCTCACAGGCGCGGTTCCGCTCGGCGAGGCCGTCAAGCGGGTTTCCGGAGACTTTGCTCTGGTCTTTGGAAACGAGGCGAGCGGTTTGCCGGAGGAGTTTGCAAGGCTTGGCGTAAGCACGCTGATTCCGCATAGCGCGAGTATTGATTCGCTCAATCTCGCCATTGCCGCGGGAATCGGAATGTACGCCTTTACGCAGGGCAGAAATGCGGAATGATTGGGAGGTCAGAAGATGAAAATCGTTGTGGACGCCATGGGCGGCGATTATGCACCGAAGGTCAATGTGGACGGTTCCATCGACGCGCTGCGCGCGTTTTCCGATTTGGAGATTGTGCTTGCTGGGCCGCAGGAACTGGTGGAAAAGACGATCGGAGAATATGCCGATCAGGCGGCTTATCAGAAGGTCAGCGATCGCTTGAGCATCGTGGATGCGCCGGAGGTTATTTCGACCGAGGAGCATCCCGTCATGGCGCTGCGCCGCAAGAAGAATTCGACCTTCTGCGTGGGCATGGATATCGTGCGCCGCAAGGAGGCCGAGGCCTTTGTTTCCGCCGGTTCAACCGGCGCGCTGATGGCCGGAGCAATGTTTAAAATCGGAAGAATTAAGGGCGTTGCGCGGCCTGCGCTGGCGACGCTGCTTCCCGTTCCGGACCGCCCGATGCTGCTGGTGGACGCCGGCGCGAATACCGATTGCAAGCCGGAATGGATCAATCAGTTTGCCATGATGGGCAGCATCTATATGAACCGCGTACAGGGCGTTGAAACGCCGCAGGTCGGCCTTGTCAACATCGGCGTGGAGGAGGCCAAGGGCAACGAGCAGGCGCAGCAAGCCTACGCGCTGATGAAAAAGCAGACCGCCTATCAGTTTATCGGCAATATCGAAGCGCGCGATACGCTCGCGGGGCAGTGCGATGTGCTGGCGGCGGACGGTTTTGTGGGCAACGTCGTGCTCAAAAATACGGAGGGTGTGCTTTCTGCGCTTTTCAAAATGCTCAAAGGCGGTTTGCTCTCCTCTACAATGGGAAAGATCGCCGCGCTGCTGGCTAAGGATACCTTCAGGCAGCTCAAGGGCAGCTTTGACGCTACGGAGGTCGGCGGCGCGCCGCTGTTGGGCGTGGAGGGCGCCGTCATCAAGGCGCATGGCAATTCCAATGCGCGCGCAATCTTCTGCGCCATTCGTCAGGCGCGCAAGGTTGTGGAGGGCGACGTTGTGGAGCTGATCCGCGAGGGTGTTGGCAAGCTTGAAACGCAGGAAGAATCCGGCGCGGAAGCTTCAATAGATTGACAGATTGACGCAGAGCAATCAACAGATCAAGGAGGTTTTTGAGATGGTCATGGAAAAGCTCGTCGGCATGGTGGCCGAGCAGCTGGGTGTGAGTGAATCCGACGTGAAGCCGGAGGCTCGCCTGAAGGAGGATCTTAAGGCGGACAGCGCGTCCGTGATGATGCTGATTATGGACGTAGAATCTGAGTTCGGCATTGAGGTCGAGGACGACGCGATTGAGAAGGTCGCAACCGTAGCGGATATGGCAAAGTATATCGAAGAGAAGATGTAACATGCCGCGCCGCCCGGCAGAGCGCCGGGCGGCAGCATTTCGTGTATTTCGCTTCGCGCGGTCAAGGCGTGCGAAGCGAAATACACGGCTGTATGGGCAGGAAAGGATGGATCATGAATCATCATCAGCTTGAAACGAGCATCGGGCATACGTTTGCAAATGCTTCGCTGCTTGAATTGGCGCTCACGCATCCCTCCTACGCGCTGGCGCATAAGTGTCAGGATAACCAGCGCTTGGAATTTCTGGGTGATGCAGTGCTTGAAATCTGCGTCAGTCGTGTGCTTTATCAAAAGTATCCGAAGCTGCGCGAGGGTCAGTTGACCCGAAGACGCGCTTCGCTGGTCTGCGAGGCCAATCTTGCGCGTGCGGCAAGGTGCTTTGGGCTGGGCAGTTATCTGAAACTTGACCGCGGCGAAGAAATGGTCGGCGGCAGGAATAATCCCTCTATTCTGGCAGATACCATGGAGGCCGTCATTGCGGCTGTCTATCTTGATGCGGGTATGGAGAAGGCCGCTTTGCTGGTTGATCTGGCGATGGGCGATTATGAGCCCGGCGCACAGGGCGATCGAGATGCGAAGTCGGCGCTTCAGGAATACCTTCAGGCGCTTGGAGAAGAAACGCCGAGCTATGAGATTATCGGCGAAGAAGGTCCGCCTCACGCGCGTGTGTTTACCGCGAGGGTGCTGCGTGCGGATGGAACGCCGCTTGGACAGGGCGTAGGCGCGCGCAAGCAGCGTGCCGAAGAGGCGGCGGCTCAAATGGCTCTGGAGCGTCTGAACGCAAAGCGATAATATGGAATGCCGCTTCGGGCATTTGGAAAGGAGTCGCGCAAAGTGCGGCTGAAAAAACTGGAAATCTACGGCTTCAAGTCCTTTGCGGACAGGACGGTCGTGGTGTTTGATAACGGCATCACAGGCATTGTCGGCCCCAACGGAAGCGGAAAGTCGAATCTGTCGGACGCGGTCAGATGGGTGCTTGGCGAGCAAAGCGCGAAGGCGCTTCGCGGCGGAAAGATGGAGGATGTCATCTTTAACGGCACGCAGAAGCGCAAGCGTTTGGGCTATTGCGAGGTCTCCCTGGTCTTTGATAACGAGGATCACGCGCTTCCCGTGGACTTTACAGAGGTCATGATCACCCGCCGCGTGTACAGAAGCGGCGAGGGCGAATACTATATCAATAAGGCGGCCTGTCGACTCAGGGATATCATCGAGCTGTTCCGTGATACGGGCGTGGGCAAGGAAGGCTATTCTATTA